>JBAZSD010000026.1 GCA_041662605.1 Desulfomonilaceae bacterium | reverse complement strand
TTTACAGAATATTAACAAACAAAAAAAGAGGACCGCTTCATAATGAAACAACCCTCTTTCCTTATAGCAAAATTGTCGAAAAGTTTGTTAGATCAGGTCCACTATTTCTTTTTCTGGTGACACTTCGCGCATGTAACCGGACCAGTAGGTTTATTCTCGTTTTTCAATTTCTTGTGACAGACTTGGCAAGCGTCGTGATAAGCCTTTTCCAGCTTCACAATCTTACCATCAGCTTCGAGTTTATGGCATGTGCTACATTTCTTGACTTCTTGTCCTTCTTGCCAAACGTTTTTGCCATCTTTGTACTCATGATGACAATCTGTGCATTTAAGAGCTTTGTGCTTGGCATGCGGAAAAATGACAGGGCCCTGCTTGAATTCCTTAAAAACGTCTCCAGAGTGAATACTTATGTCTCCTTCGGGGACCTTGTTGGCAGCAACAGCCATTCCAGCGAACAGGATGGTTGAGAAAACTATCAGCGCACAAACAGCGATTTTCCCTCTGATATCCATTATTTAGCCTCCAACACATTATAAAAAAATACCGCCACAAAACAACCAAAGACACGGTATCTTGTCTCTCGCGAGACGCGATATACTCAAATTAACACAGTTTATAATGCCGTTCAAACAATTTTTTCCGGTTTCACGCCAAGAGTTTCCAGCTCGCTAATGACCATCGCCATCATGGCGGTTACTTTACCACTGATAGTTTCCGTAAGCTCCAGTCCATAAGGAGTTATGTCAACAGGTTCTATGCCGATTACTACTACTGTTTTGGGCTCCTTGTCCACAAGAGCGCAAAGGTTAAGAGCTTCCACCAAATCGCTATCATGCGCTGATTGCTTTATTCTCAATCCTTTTGGTAAATCCGCCCTCTCAAGTCTGTAAAGGCTACCTGGTTCCCCTCCGCCTATCACTGCGTCCACTACAACCAAGTGGTCAGATTCCTGAATTGTTGATAGCAGCCATAATCCCTGGGTGCCCCCATCAACGAGATGGATATTCTCAGGAAAAATGTAGGTCTTTCCGAGTTCTTCAACTACGCGCACCCCTACTCCTTCGTCACGAAGAAGTATGTTACCTATCCCTAGAACAGTTATTCTATCTGTCATTTTTTTCTGGAAAAAAAACCTCGTTTCTTAGGCGTTACATTCGATCCCTCAAGCTCAGCCAGTCGCCTCAAAAGATCTTCCTGTTCTTGACCTAATTCTTTGGGCGTCTGGATATATACCACAGAAATAAGGTCACCTCTCCCTCGTCCACGAAGGTGAGGAATACCTTTCCCCGGAATTCTAAAATCCTGACCCGCCTGAGTTCCTTTTGGGATTTGAATCATTTCATTTCCTTCAAGAGTTGGAACATCTATCTGGCCTCCTAGCGCCGCTACGGGAAAGCTGATAGGAGTCAGGACAATTACGTTGTCACCTTCACGCTTAAATGTCTCGTGAGGTTTCACGTTTAAATAAACGTACAGATCACCAGCAGGAGCGCCAGCGTCGCCAGATTCCCCTTCTCCATTAAGTCGCAGACGTGACCCGCTTTCAACACCCGGAGGAATCTTCAAAGAAAGTTTCTTTGAAATCAACACCCTGCCAACACCCCGACATTTTTCACACGGGTCCGTCACCACAGTCCCAGCCCCTTGGCATGTTGGACATGTGGTGCTAATAGAAAAAAATCCTTGAGACCTAGTGACTTGCCCTCTTCCACCACAAGTTGAGCATACGGAGGGAGGTGAACCACCACGAGTGCCTAGACCGTGACACAGTTCACACGGCTCATGTTTGGATATCTCAATTTCAGTTTCTTTACCAAAAGCGGCGTCCAAAAAGTCTATCGTCAGGTCGAGCCTAAGATCAGCCCCTTTCCTTACACGATTCATTCTCGATCGACCACCACCAAATCCAAAAAACTCTTCGAAAATGTCTCCAAAGGATGAGAAGATGTCGTCGAAATTCCTAAATCCCGTGAAGCCTTGCTGTTGTAGCCCGTCGTGCCCAAATCTATCATAGATTTTTCTTTTTTCCACATCGCTCAACACTTCGTATGCTTCAGCCGCTTCCTTGAATTTTTCCTCCGCGTCTTTGTCACCCTTGTTACGATCCGGGTGATATTGCAAAGCCTGTTTACGGTAGGCCTTCTTGATCTCGTCAGCTCCTGAACCTTTGCTGACACCAAGAACGTCATAATAGTCTCGTTTGGTCATAGTATTAACTCAGACAGAATTATTTGATCGGCTAAACACGAACTACCGCATATTGCCAATCTGTACATATGTGCACGTTGAACTCAATTGTCACCCTCGTACTGAAATTTTCTCCGGTTCCACGTCAGGCTTCCTTTCGGATTCCTGTTCACAAGGCGTCAATTCGCCCTGTTTGGTTAACATACTTATGACGCATGCGCTTCGAAACTGGCAATAAATTCTCGGGCTGTGGCAACAAGCGCATTCTTCACACATGCGGTTTCCATCCTTCTGACAATAATAAATTCCCGGACGACCCGGGTGTCTGTAACAGGCCTCCATTTGTACATAAACCTCGGTGACTTATTTTTCACAAAGTAAGCTTAATACTCTTTCTCGCTTTTCCTGGCGTATTCTAATGATTTCCCGAAGTTTCTCAGTATATTTCTCACGATTGAGAAACGATCTTCCCACTCAATACCATTTTCGCATTTACGCATTAATCTCCCGGAACACGTCACAATTTCGGAAAAAGCATTTCAACCGGCAGATCGCTCTCGCTGCCAAGCCGTGTATGCAATTGGGATTACCATCAACAGGCGGGAGTGATTGTTGTCATGCCGAGCATGTGGGTAAAACCGCTACGAAATTAATCAATCCTATTAGTAACATGGTTGACCTCGTTCGTGAGATCAAAGAAGGCGGACGTCGGGAAATTTGGCAACCGTTCCTCAAGTGTCAACAAAAAACATCTGTACAATTAGACAAAGACGTTCTCTTTTTTCTCTCTTGCTATGGTCGAAGTCGGCGTGGTCCCGTAATTATGCCCTGGAAGCACGATTGTTTCGTCCGGTAGAGTAAAGAGCCGTTCCTTGATAGACTTGCGGAGTGTCTCGTAAGACCCTCCGGGAAGATCGGTTCTACCGATGCCCCCGACAAAAAGAGTGTCCCCGGTAATGACATGACCATCAAAATAAAGGCATATTCCCCCAAGAGTATGACCTGGAGTATGAATTACTCTGACCGACTCATTTCCAAACGCTATTATGTCATTGTCTTTAAGCAGTATCGATGGTGGAGGTGAAGGCTCAGCTCCAAACATTGCGAGCATGCCTAAATTGGGGTGAGTCAGATCCGCAGCGTCCAGTTCATGAATTGCAATAGCGGCGGAGGTAGCTTCTTGAGCTTCTTTATTGCCCGAGACATGGTCAACGTGACTATGTGTATTTACAATGTGAGTTATTTGCTTTATCCCTTTTCCATTGGCTCTATTAAGAATCGGACCCGCAGCGCCTCCTGGATCTACAACTATTCCAATTCCAGTTTTTTCGTCGCCAAGCACGTAACAAAAGATTTCAAAACCACCAATTTGAATTTGTTCTATTAGCATGAACCACTCCCATTTTTAGTAAACGCCGAAGGCTGATAAGCGCAGTATGGCTCCTCTGCCATCCGCCGTCCGGTCCGTTCGTAAGCTCTAGCCCGACACCCTCCGCAAAAGCGAATGTAATCACATTTGCCACATTTGCCTTCAAGCAGTCTAAAATTCCTCAACTCCTTAAACAATTCCGATTCCAACCAGATGTGACTAAAACTATTTTCCCTGATCGAGCCAGCCTTATCATCAAAATAGCCGCACGGTTGAACATCACCCACATGCGAAACAAAGGCAAACGATAATCCTCCGAGGCAGCCTCTGGTTTGAGCGTTGAGTCCAAATGTATTCTCGCTGACTTCGATCCCCTCCCGGGCGGCTTGTTGTCTCAATATTCTATAATATTGCGGTGCGCACGTAGCTTTTGTTTCCAGCTTGGTCTTTCTGCCGATTTGATAGAATTCGAGGAGAGTTTGTTCATATTCTTCAGGGCCCATCTCCTCACCGGACAGGTCTCGAGCGCGACCGGTCGGTACGAGCAGAAAAACATGGAATGCTGAAGCGTGAAGTTCTTCCGCCAGCTTGATCATCTCAGAGAGTTGATGTCGGTTTCGCCTTGTCAGAGTTGTGTTGATTTGTACGCCTACCCCAGCGGACCTTAGCATTTCGATTCCATTTAAAGAAGCTTCGAACGCCCCAGGGACACCACGAAACTTATCATGATCTTTTGCCGTAGGACCATCAAGACTTACACTCGCTCTTGGAATTCCCACCTTAGCGACTTCTCCAGCCATTTCGCGTGACACCAGCGCGCCATTAGTAGCCAGAACGGCTCTCAAGCCTGTTTTTATGGCATGGTCCGCTAATTGAAAAAAGTCTTTCCGAAGCAAAGGTTCGCCCCCGGTCATAATAAGTATCGGCGTGCCTTGCTCCCTAACCCCTTCTATCAGTTTTATGCTTTCGCTGAAGGTAAGCTCGTTGGAATCAATTACGTCTGAGGCTCCAGCTCGACAGTGCACGCACTTGAGGTTGCACTGCCTTGTCATCTCCCACGCTACCAGTCTTAACGTAAAAGGGCGCAAATTTTACCTCTTAAATGGGCCGCCCTGAAGAGCCCTGGCCGCTTCGAGAGCGTGATATGTTATTATGAGGTCAGCGCCTGCCCTCTTTATTGAAGTCAATATTTCCAACATACATCTTTTCTCGTCGACCCAACCGTTTTGAGCGGCGGCTTTGAGCATAGAGTACTCGCCGCTGACATTGTACGCTGCGACTGGCCTGTTAAAGGATGTCTTTACTCGCCAGATTATGTCGAGATATGACAGGGCAGGTTTTACCATGACAATGTCGGCTCCTTCATCTATATCCAACTCGACCTCTCGCAGCGCCTCGTCAGAATTGGCCGGGTCCATCTGATAGGACTTGCGATCGCCAAACTGGGGAGCGGACTGGGCCGCGTCCCTGAAAGGGCCATAAAAAGCTGAGCAGTACTTGGCGGAGTAGGCCATAATGGGGACAGATTCGTAGCCAGACTCATCCAAAGCCTCTCTAATGGCTGAAACCCTACCGTCCATCATGTCACTGGGAGCGACCATATCCGCGCCCGCCTGAACATGAGAAATCGAAACCTTGGCAAGAATATCCAACGTGGGATCATTGTCGACATCATGGTTGGAAATGATTCCACAGTGCCCATGATCCGTGTATTCACACAAGCATACATCAGTTATTACCATCAATTCCGGAATTGCGTCTTTTAAACTCCTGATGGCTTTTTGGGTTATTCCTTCGCGAGCGTAGGCCTGTGACCCGACAGCGTCTTTTCGAGACGGTATTCCGAAAAGAATTACCGCAGGAATTCCACTTTCCGCAATTAGACGAGCTTCCTTTACCAAGGTGTCCGGAGAAAATTGAAAATGTCCCGGCATTGACACCAAGGGGTTTTTTATCCCCTTTCCTTCGACCACAAAGAGGGGAAGGATAAAGTTAGAAACATCGAGAGAGGTTTCGCGGATCATCCTTCGAAATGCCTCATTTTTTCTCAGCCGTCTTGGTCTATATTCCGGGAAGCGCATGATTACTCCTGTGGTTACTATAGTTCCAGACATTTTATAGTAGCTGCTTGGCGCAGTGTCAACGTAAGCGCATTTATTTCCCTTTTGTTGTGGCGGTACGCTGAATATATAATTCAAGGAGACATTTTACGGCGCAGATCGAACGCGCTGATCCGTCTTGACCATTTAAAACAGAGAAGGAGAGTTGCTCTTGGACCACACTGGATTCAACCATGAAGACAAATTGAAGCGAAGCGCGTTCGTGTTCGCTCATCCGGACGATGATGTTTTTATTTCGGGCTTAATGCGCAGATTAATCTCAACAGGCTCCGAAGTATTGGGTGTTTGGCTTACCAGCGGCGGGTTTCTGGGGGGGCAGGAACGTAGAGAGGCTGAATTGAGATCAGCAGCGTCAATTTTGGGCCTCAAGAAAAACCGCTGTGAGCTGCTACGATTCGCGGATCTAGGGCTAATGCGATCTCTGGACTCGGCAGCGGTGGCCTTAAAAGAGGTATTCGTTAGATTCAAACCAGACAATGTTTTTGTTACGGCTTTTGAAGGAGGACACCCAGATCACGACGCTGCGAATTTTATTGTCTACGAGTCGAGATTTAGATCAATGTTGGATTTTCCTATTTTTGAGTTTCCTCTTTACAATGGAACAGGACCGTTTTGGTCCTGGCGGTGGAGAATAAACGCTTTCCCTTCAGGCGGCCCGGCAACCCTATTTATACCTCTTGATTCGTCAGAGGTTGATTGCAAATTTAGCATAATGAGGGTCTATTCAAGCCAGTGGATGTACATGGCTCCGGCTTTTTTGGCTAGATCAAGGAAGAAGTTAATTACACAGGGCGAGCCCTATCGTAAATGTCCCAAAACTCGGGATCACTCGTTACCACCTCACGTGGGAAAGCTTAATTATGAAAGATGGTTCAATTCCTTCATGAAGATCCGCTTTAGTGATTTTTCGCAATCAGTAAAAAGAACCCGAACATTTCAGACTTTCGATCAGGATAGTTCCGATTAAGGGCTATTCACAGCCACTCTAATCAACATCATCGTCGCAGGCGCAATGACCTAACATCCATCTAGTCATCGAACCAAAGGTTCCAAAATAATTGGCTTCACTGTATCCTTTTTTGCCACATTTAGTTTTAGCTTCATCTTCAGACCGCGTACGAAAATAATCCGATCGCTTGTGGCAGTTCTTCTCGGCCACAAATTTTCCGCATACCACATAAATCGTTCTGCCTCCCTGAGCAGGGGCCTCACTTACAAAACACAAGCCAACAATCGTGATCACAACAACTTTCAATAAGGTTTTCATGATCCCCTCCCCTGAAAGACTTGAACACTTGGTATTTATGATATTATGTTGGTGGAACAATCTTTTTTCAAATCAGCGCTAAAACAGGAAGTTCTAAATGAGCGACGCAAAAAACGAATCAGCCGTCTTGAATAGGTTCCTTATGGGCAACGAGGCCATAGCAAGGGGCGTCATAGAATCTGGATGCTCTTTGGCTACCGCTTACCCCGGAACACCATCATCAGAGATTATGGAATCACTGGTCAGGTGGAAAACGGAACTAAAAAGTTCCATATACCTGGAGTGGTCTATCAACGAAAAGGTCGCTTTTGAAGTGGCTTATGGAGGGTCTCTCGCTGGCAAACGATGCGCAGTCGCTATGAAGATGGTGGGATTGAATGTCGCTTCCGACCCATTTACAAGCGCTGCGTATCTAGGCATTCGCGGTGGACTAGTAATAATTGTAGCTGATGATCCCGGACCTCATTCGAGTCAGACTGAACAGGATAGTCGTTTTTTCTCTTGGTTCGCGAAGGTTCCTGTGTTCGATCCTGGGTCACCCGCTGAAGCGTTGGAAATGACCATTAAAGCCTTTGACCTATCTGAAAAATATCAGGTTCCCGTCATGTTGCGACCATGCTTGCGAGTCTGCCACGCAAGACAAAACGTTACGATTTCACATCCACGGAGCCAGATTAATATCGGGGCATTTGAAAAGAATTGGACTCGATGGGCCGCAACCCCGAAATTTAGATTAGCGCTACATGGGGAACTGAATCGGAAGATTGAGACTATAAGCTCTACGGAAATTTTCGCTCTCCCCAAACTAATCGCCGGCGATTCCCAATCTTCAAGAATAGTTATAACAAGCGGCTCCGTATCCTCCCACGTGAGGGATGTCGTTTCGTCAGAGGCTAAGATGAGTGGACTGTCCGTATATAAGGTGGACCTGCCTTATCCGGCGAATCACTCTGCGTTGCAGTCCCTTGTGGACTCTAAAACAGAGACTCTCATTGTGGAGGAGACATATCCGGTTATGGAATTACAGATAGGCAATCGGACCAAGGTCAAGGGTAGAATGTCCGGCGCCGTCCCACGACAGGGAGAGCTTGATCCAGAGGCTGTTGAGAGGATCATCTCCGGATTTGTTGGGCTCAAACCAAAAGATTTTGAGGCCCCAAACCTCAAAGTGAGACGACCCTCTCTTTGCGCGGGCTGTCCCCATAGACCAGCTTTTTTCATGATCAAAAAACTATTTAATGGCGCAATTTACGCTGGAGATATCGGTTGCTATACGCTGGGGGTAAACCTCGGAGCGGTTGACACATGCCTCTGTATGGGGGCTTCCATAGGAATGGCTTGCGGATTCGCCCAGGCAGCCAAACAAGGACAAGATGGTGAATTAGTGGTAGCCACTATAGGGGACTCCACCTTTTTTCACGCCGGAGTCCCGGCCCTGATAAACGCCGTGCACACAGGCGCCAATTTCGTGCTTGTTCTCATGGACAACAATATCACAGCCATGACTGGGGGACAGCCTACCCCAGCCACCGCTTTAACGGCCGACGGGTCGAAGGCTGTTCCGATAGATATGGAAAGATTGATTAGAGGATGCGGCGTCGAATTTCTAGAGGCGGTTGATCCATATGACTATCATGCCCTTGAGAACACGTTGAAAGCGGCAAAATCGTTTTCTCACGAGAAGAAAGCTGGTGTTTCAGTAGTAATTACTCGTCGTCCCTGTATCCGTTCGAAAAATGCCGCAGTGTCGAAAACCAAGTTCCAAGTTGGAGAAAATTGCGACAAATGTATGACATGTGTTCGGGATCTTGAATGCCCAGCGATCAGTTTTGTGAAACAAAACAAGAACGTTCGGATTGACCCTGACTTATGCGCAGGGTGTGGTTTCTGCGTTGAAGTTTGTCCCTCAAAAGCAATTTCGGTATGGGGAATATAAACATGATTCAGATGATTCTTTGTGGACGGGGTGGTCAGGGCATCGTATTCCTGACCAGATTACTCGGCGACATAGCGACACGCAAGGGACTTGACGTCATTTCTTCTGAGACACATGGCATGGCTGTTAGGGGGGGATCTATAAACAGCCATTTGAAAATCGGCTCTTTTTCGTCTCCGCTGGTTAGATGGGGCCACGCTGATTACTTGCTGTCTATGGATATGCTGGAAACCGGAAATAACCGCCAATTTCTCAAAGAGGGTGGGGTCGTTTTTGAGAATTCCCCAGTCGCTTCTGAGTCTGGTCTATTTAGGGTAGATGCGGCTCGGATAGCGCGCTCCATTGGGAGGATACAACTCGAAAACGTTGTTTTGCTAGGCTTCTCGGCCTTCTTGGGAAATCTGGAGGTTTCGGTCGAAGACATCCGAGCAAGACTTTCACAAGACCCTCGCGAGTCTGTACGCAACTATAATATTAAAGCTCTTGACGCCGGAGTTAAAGTTGGATCCGCCATGAAGACAACTGGCGGTTCTACGGGTTGAAACATTCAGCGGATTTGGAGAAACTGCAGTTCCGGAAAATGATTCCTGTGTACCCAGAGGTTGATGGATTCAAATTGCTGGTAGTGATAGAATATTTGTGGGCGTAAAATTTCGGAGGCCTATGGTGAATATCGAGGATGTTTTGTTGGGACTGGCGGATAGGATACTAGACATAGACGAGGCTTCCCTCGCCTCTCTTCAGGAAAAGTATTTGAAAAAGGTCGCCGATTTCTCGGCCTCTAAGGATTGGGAGCGTTCAATAATAGTATACTTTATGATAAGTTCCGTAAGAGTTAAGAACAAGATTTTTAATGATAGAATCAAAGGCAATGGCCCCAAAACCCCTTTTAAGCCTTCCAAGAGCCTTTTCAAGGTGATTAAGTAGCGATATTTTTAATTTATTTTATTAATTTTTATTAACATCTGGTTGACATTATATGGGTTTAATCTGTATTGGAACCTTTTTTGATTTGATTTTCTAACAAAAGAAAGTATAATAAGAGTGTCAAGATCTTGGTGGTTTCATGCAGGGGATTGATCAATTCAAGCTCCTCCAACTCGATGACTATCCATCGTTCTGAGTTGATATCTTTCGCCTGTTCCGAAAGGAGAAGCGTCATGCGGAATAAAATACGGGTTATTGTGACAGGGACCTTCAGTCTAGCTTTTTTGATGGCCAGTTGGTCGTTGCAATCGGCCCACGCTCAAGCTAATTACGACTACAACACATCTTCATTAATGCAATCCGGAGACAGTGGGCAAAATGCCCCGATGCCGCAGGCGTATTATCCCTATTGGAACAATTATTTGGATAATCTTCAACGTGAGGGCGGTTATTATTCAGTCACCGGCGCATACGGAAATTCCGCGCCGGTAACTAGCTACTATCCTGCCAATCCGGCCAGCGACGCGACGTCGCCTCAAGTTACCAGTCAATCAGGAATGTATTATAACCCTCAGGACTATTACGGCGCCTCCCAGCAGCAGGGATATCAGCCAGGAGCGGCAGCTCCTTCTTATCAAACCTACCAGGCGCCTGCGCCGAATGTTCAACAGCAGGCGAGCCATGGCAAGAAATCTTCAAAGAAACAAAGGTCGGCGGCCATTAGCGCCAACCAACCTCAGCAAAATTACTACGGACAGCAGCAACCTCAACAGAGCGCCGGACAGTATCCGAGCTATCCTCAACAACAACAGCAATACGGGCAACAGGCCTATGGACAACCTGGGTATGGCCAGCAACAGCAACCACCGGTTAACCAGGAGACTCCCCCACCTTACGGATCCGATCCTTCGGTACAAGCGGCTCAACAAAAGGCCTATGATAGAGCTGTAGCGCGGCAACGAGCAGCGGAACTAGCCGCCCAGCAACAAACCGCCATGCAAGAGCTTCAGCAAACACAACAAATGTACGTGGCGGCTCAGCAAAAATTGAAGGAACAGGAGCAGAAACAGAAAGAACTGCAGAACGAATATCACAAAAAGGCGGTGGGCGAGGCTTATGAAGGTTTGAGAACAGCCCAACAGAGATACTATGACCTGATGGGTGTCGCCCAGGATGCAGCGAGGCAAAATCAGGGAGGTCAGCCCGCTCTCGCTTCCCAGCCACAAACGATTCCTCAACAGGCTATGCAGTACCCACAGGCGGCGCAGACTCAGCCCAACTATCCTCAGAGCATGCCCGCCGCTAGCTACAGCCCGGGTCAGACCCAACCGAGCTATCCGACCTCCCCTGGAGTTAATACCGCTGCGTCTCAAATGGCTCCTTCGGCTATTCCTCCCGGTCAAGCCACCCCTCTGCAAATTCAACCTCAAGCTCAACCACAACAGGAGAGTTCTGGAGGTTTCTGGGGTACGCTAAAGGAAATTTTTTCTCCTCCAACTACTGGCCCAGTCCCAAATCAGCGGAGCATGTGGGAAAATAACAAACAACGGGGAATTGACGAATAGTGGGCCTCTAAAAAGCCGCTTGGTTAGAACAAAAAACCGGTGGTCATAATCATGACCACCGGTTTTTTTGTTCTTGGATTATCCCTGTTTTTATGCTCGGTAAGTTTGTTGAATCATTTCATTCAAATACTTCTCAGGATTTTGGACCGCCTCCTCAGGAATTAGGAATTCCTGTGAACCGGTGCGCTCCATAACCAATTTCAGTCCATGATGATAGTTTTGAAAAATCTTCCGACAAACAATCAATGGTTCCTCTGAACCTCTTAACGACAACCTGGCAAGTTCTAAAACAGCTTCATCGAGAAACCTGATCTTCAGACCGTAAGTCCTTAGGAATTCATCTTCAAATCCTCGTATCTCCCTTTCAACCTTAATGAACCTCCTATACATGGTTTCAGGAGAAACACCTTTTTCTATCGCAGCGTCTACCACAACTTCGAGCGCTTTTTTCTCGAGGATTCTTCCGAAGCCTTGCTCGAATTCACTATTCCGGGTCTCAAGATCTCTCAACACCTCATTACGTTCGCACGCGTCAACCTCATCAAAAATTTCGCAGCGAGACGGATGGAATTCGTCATCCAAGATAGAATTTAGAAACGGTCTGGGGTCCTTTACAAGCTCTTCGGTAACGGTAAATCGTGCCACGTCCGTAGATGGAAGCACGCGTTCAAATCCGACCAGGACTTTCTCCATGACGCTTATTAAAGCTCTTGCCCCTGTCTTTTCCTTGTGAGCCTCTTCAGCGACAATCTTGAGCGCCTCATCAGTAAACCGGATATCAATTCCATAAGACTTAAAATCCTGTTTCTTTGCTGTGACTACTGATGAATATCGATTCTTGAGAATCTTGTACAGGTCGTCTTCACTGAGGTCTTCCAATACAGCTATTACCGGTAGCCTGCCAATGAATTCGGATTCGAAACCAAACGTAATAAGGTCTTCCGATTTCACCTGGTTGAACAGTTCAAGCCTGTTGTCTTTCTCCTTGAGGGAAGCTCCGAAGCCTAGCCCTTTCCTGGATAGTCTCCCGCTGATTATCTCATCCAGTCCATTGAATGCGCCGGAGACGATGAAGAGAATGTCTCGCGTGTTAATCGTTCTTTTTAGTCGCTTGCCCGTTTTCTGAAAGTGAGCGGCCGCTTCCATCATTGAAACCGGGTCATGAGCGACCTTAAGGTCTACCTCTGTTTCCTCCATGGGTTTGAGCAAGTTTCTCTGAACGCCGGATCTTGAAACATCCAGTCCGATTATGTTCCCGGACGATGCTATTTTGTCAATTTCATCTATGTATATAATACCGTATCGCGCTCGTTCCATGTCACCATCGGCTTCCTGAACGAGATCCCTCACCAAATCCTCCACATCGCCACCCACGTAGCCAGTTTCACTAAACTTGGTAGCGTCGCCCTTTACAAAAGGGACCCCGATCTTCCTGGCGATCAACTTGATGAGATAGGTCTTGCCAACCCCGGTAGGACCGATCAGGATTATATTATTCTTTATCCTGCCAATTCCCTCGCGATCGTAAGTATCGCCGTGTTCCTGAAAGTATCTTATCCGGTTGAAATGAGTACAAATCTTGGTTGCAAGAATTTCTTTGGCCACATTCTGTCGAACAACGAAACGATCCAGGTATTCATGGAGTTCCGCTGGTTTCATATCGAACCGGATATTTCCCGACTTAATCTCTGTTGCGGGGATTTGTCCTTGTCCCGATTCCTCAGTTCCAGGCCAGGGTCCTAGTTGAGTGCCCATTATTCTTATTCGGTTACCGTATTTATCCGCCAAGAAATCGTTTATCTCTTTTTCGATTTCTTTCGGATCCGGCAAATTAGTTCCTCGTATATCGTCTTTTGGATCCATGAGCGTCGCCCTTTCGAATTTGGCGTAGTGAACAAATATATTCCGCCGTATTGAGGTAATATATATGCAGTGCGGCCACGATAGTCAATTGGCTACACAGCGACTTTGTCAAGTATAAGTGAAGATAAGCACTATTGATCTTTATTTTTATTGTCAACTTATGAACAGTAGTTTCATCAGAGCCCATTAAGATTAGACGTGAAATATTCGGAGGTTCCCGCAACAAAAAAGTAGATGAGGCAGGATGAGGGTTGGTCATTACCACATTCTCTGTCTGTTTTGGCGTGAATTATTTTTTGCCCTGATTTACGCAGAATTCCTTTGCACGCATCCACCATATTTAGTAGCGAAAGGGGTCAGTTCCTAAGAATCGTATCACAATCTGAAAAGCCAAGATGTCAAGCATGGGTGCGAGTCCGTGTTAGACCGTAGCTAATAAACAACCGTCAGAATCCATTCAGGCATGATCTTTATTCATTGATTTGTCATGAGCAAGTGTTTCAAAATTCCGACATCTTCTCACAGCGCCGGTAAGTCTTAGCGCTGGAATTCTAGCAAGAGAACAATATCGAATTAAGGTCCGCAAAGGGCAATATCTCAATGAGCGATAACGCTCCCAGTTGTTAGGTTCCAATTTTATGGAATGCGCACATCACCTTGTCTTTACCGTTTATAGATTCTGCCCTGAAACGGCAGCCGCCCCCGCACGCATCCTCATGACGGCATCCACTACAAGCCGTCTCAGCTATAGGGATATGGTTCACCCGGCTCCATGCCTCCGCCAGGCCGGTCCTGACCGAACCCAACCGGACCTCTGGAAACAGTCCGCATCTGCACACATCTCCTGATGGAGTCACTTCTGTAAGATGGCGTCCGCAGGTCCATCCCGGCGACGTTCCATGATATGAACCTCCGAAGGCGTATCTCATCTTTTCCGCTACTATGTCAAACGGAACGCTCAACTCAGCATGTCGGGTCCAACGCCCTTTACTGCACGGGTAGTCCACATTCCATTCTCTTGCGCCCAATGACTCCATCAAATCCTTCATGCTGTCCCACTCATCCAGATTAAGCCGATGAACCATCGTGGCAACAGATAAATCAATCTCCGCTTCCCTAACTAATTCCATTCCTCGAGTAGCCTTTCGAAAAGCCCCCTTTCCCCGAATCGCGTCATGTCCCTCTTCCATTCCATCCAGGCTGATCTGAATTTCATGAAAATTTAGCCGCGAGACCATGGCCCGGTTCAAGTTGGACCCATTGGTCAACAAAACTACCCGAAATGGATATTCGGGTAAAGCCTCATTCAAGAGTTCGAAATGTTTGTACAAAGTAGGTTCGCCGCCGCTTACGAGAACCCTCAGTCCCTGCATTTCAGAAAACTCTTTCAATAATGGATGAATTAATTCCGGACTGAATTCTTCAGAATTCTCATCTACCAGATAACAATGGGCGCAAGTAAGATTGCACCGGTAAGTGACCAACCATTCCAGATATCTAAGAGAGGGTGATGGCGCTTTACCCACTGCAATAGATTTTTTAAACGGGGTTCTTGTGAAATCCAGGATTCCTTCCGAAGAGCAAAACTGAAGGAAGTCACTATCAGGAGAAAGATCTGTAACCGTCTCGGACCCATCACATTTCGATATAAAATCCAGAGCTTCAGCGTTTATCTCATAGAGTTCGTCACAGCCTATTTGATAGATATAATCCTGTTCCAGCCTTTTGACGGCGGTGTCGGAGGAAAGAGAAACATAGGCTGACTCTCCCAACGAAGACAGGTTCGCCAGTCTGAGATCCGGTTCACCAATTAGGCCTTTTGCCAGGCTTTTTGACAAAAAAACAAGGCCACAGCACGGAAGACAGTCCTTCGGTGTGTTGGAGGAAGTGAAATCACAATCGTCAATATAAAATGGGCAGGGTCTGCAGACATGATCGAGCAGCAGTTTTTTTTGAAGGTTGGATTAAAGGCCTCAGAATCTGATTCCAAAATTAACTGAGGCCTTGTTTTAATGAGGATTCGCGCCAGAGTATAGCCCAGGCATCGATCCTTTTCTTTTCGATCCGGTTTGTAATAAAAACAATTTTTCTTACAGACACAATCCTCTGAACTGTCAGTTTTATTAGTCATGAACTCAGAGGGTTACCCTAGACCACATTCAGAATTCAGCAAGAGCTTTTGCACTTGCAAAGGCCTTTAGAGACTTTCTCTACCTTCTTGATCTTCATGGTTTCCTCCTACATGTTATTCTAGTATCTGAGAGGATGATAGATTGCGAAGTAGAGGCAGTCAACAAAACTTAGCTACAAATTCCTAATATTATTATACAAATCACACATATCATAGAATCATGGCATGTCGTTTATACGGAAAGAAATGTCATGATATTTAGTATCACGTTACATGTCAGCGTATTAAACTGCGCGTTACAACCTTTTCAAAATCTGATTTGCCGCTGTAAGCAAAGGATCCCAGACGGGCGAAAATGGTGGAGCGTAAGCCATATCACATTGGAAGAATTCCTGAACCGTCATCCCCGCATGCAACGCGACCGCTACAGAGTTGATTCGATGAGCCACTCCCTCTTTCCCGACCATTGAAGCCCCCAGCAGTTTGCCAGTTTTACGATCCGCCACCAGGTTGATGAAAATAGTTTGATTCCCGGGGTGAGAATGAGCTCGGGAACGACTCTTAGTCATTTCTTGGACCACGTCATAGCCTCCAGATGAAGCTTCCTCAAAACTAAGTCCAGTTCTAGCCACCTCCAGATCGAGCACTTTAAATACTGCGGTACCCATTATCCCGGGTAGCTCAACATTTCCCCCCGTAACATTATCAGCGACAGCCCAACCAGCTCGGTTTGCCCTGAGAGCCAACGGAATCCAAACCCTTTTCCCGGTAATTATGTGGAAAGCGTCTGCGCAGTCACCTGCTGAAAAAATGTCGGGGTCCGACGTCATCAGTTTTCGATCAACGGCTATAGATTTCTTTGGACCAAGTTTCAGACCCGCGTCAGAGGCCAATTCTGAATTAGGTGTAACACCTACGCTCACCAACACTAGATCGGTTGGTATGTCCCCGGAAGTGGTTCCAACTCTTAGTCCGGATCCATCGACATCAACGGATTTAATTCCAACGCCTGGAAGACACTCAATGCCTTTGTCAGAGAGTTCATGTTTTACAATCTCAGCCATTTCCTCCGGCATGAAAGCAAGAAACCTTGGGGCGGGTTTCACCATTGTGATAGACATGCCTCTCGAATGAAATGCTTCAGCCATCTCAAGTCCGATGTAACCCATACCAATTATAACGACCCTTCGAGCCGATGTCTTGTTAAGGAAGCCTTTTATGGCTCTACCATCTTGAAGTGACTTCAATACTAAAACACCGTCGAGGTCTATACCCGGAATTTCGGGCCAAATCGGTCTTGCTCCGGTAGCAATCAATAGTTTGTCATATTTTATCTCCCCAGTCTGAGCATTACTGGTTTCATAAACAACTGTTTTATCGGTTCTATTGATCTTGAGAGCATTGTGTGAGGTGCGCAAATCTATGCCTTGTTTAGACCTGAAAACATCAGCTTTTCGTACAACCAGATCATCCATCGAGCGAGCAGAATCCGCAATGTTGTAGGGCATTCCACAGGCAGAATAGGAAACATCGTCAGTGGCTTCAAGAGCTATTACTTCGAGGTCTGGACGGTTGCGTTTTGCCTTCGAAGCTGCGCTCATTCCTGCGGCGTCTCCTCCGATGACCACAAATTTCATGGCTATTTCTCCTTTATTGAAAAAACTCCACCCTGGGGAAAGTGTGCGAGGTTATCCAATTTATTTGATGAGTTCTTTGAAGGCCAGTTTGACGGCTTGCTCCAAAGATATGCCGGATTCTGCCCTCTTAAGAACTTCTTGCGCTGTTTCAGAGGCGATCTTTTGTCGGTAGCCAAGATTCATTAGGGATGATGTCAGATCCTCCTGGAGACTAGTCCCTTGATTGCTGGTCAGTAGTGTCTTGGAATTTACAGGAGCGACTTTTATCTTCTCTTTTAATTCTACCACTATCCTTTCAGCCGATTTTTTGCCAATACCCGGAATAGAACTTAGTTTGGCCAGGTCTTTCTCAAAAACGGCCTGCTTAAATCCATCAGGAGTAACGCCGGACAATATGGTCAACGAAGTTTTGGGACCAATACCGGAAACAGTTAACAGCATCTCAAAGAGAGACTTTTCATCTTCAGTCGCAAAGCCGTAAAGCTCAAGAGAATTTTCTCTAAAAGCAGTGTAGACGTGCAGTAGAGCCTCATCTTTTTCCGGTAACGATTCCAGGGTGTTCAGGGAAACATAAACATTGTAGCCGACTCCATTCACATCGACTATTACCCTGTTTATCCCTCTAAAAATCAATGGGCCTCTGAGACAGGCAATCATGTTGCTACCTTATCCGCAATATGAGAGTGGGCGTGAAAAGTGGCCATAGCAAGAGCATCCGCCTGGTCAGGAGACTTGAGATCATCGATTCTCAATATTTTCCTTACCATGTATATCATCTGCGTCTTGTCGGCCTGGCCGTACCCTGTGATTCCGCGTTTGATTTCACGTGGGCTGTATTCAAATACATCCATTCCATGAGATGCGCCAAGCAACAGAATGACCCCTCGAACCTGTCCCAACTTGATGAGGCTTTGGCTGTTTACAGAGTGAAACAACGATTCGACAACCATCACTGATGGCTGAAATTCGCTAATAATTTTGTCCAGAGCCGTATGTATGACCAAAAGTCTTTCGGGCTGCGGTTTGCTTGCCCCAGGACGAATAATTCCACCGGCTACAAAAACTGGACTGGGGTTTCGTTTACGTACTATCCCGTATCCCGTAGTCACTGTTCCGGGGTCAACCCCAAGTATTAACAAGCGCGGAGCCTCCGGAAATACAGAATTTGTATGTTACCATCGACGCACCCTGTGCGCTCTTTTCCCTTAATTACCATATATTGCAAAATCATGCGGAGAGCTTCATCATCTCTTCTTCGGAAATGTCAAAATTGGCGTAGACTTTTTGCAGGTCCTCGTGATCATCTAGGGTGTCCATCATCTTGAGCATTTGTTCGGCCTTTTTGCCTTCAAGTTTCACAGTGTTCTGGGGAATCATGGTGATTTCGGCAACTTCAATCTTCCATCCTTTGTCCTCAACTGCCTTACGTACACCTTCAAAATCAGTGGGCTCGGTAGTGATCTCAAATGTGTCTTCTTCAACGCTCACATCTTGAGCCCCATTTTCCAGGGCCAGTTCCATCACCTCATCTTCAGTAAGACCTGTCAACGGTATTACAATCATGCCCTTTTTCTCGAAAATCCAGTTTACACAACCAGTTTCCCCCAGGTTCCCATTGTACTTGTCAAAAATATGCCGAATCTCGGCGACGGTTCGATTCTTGTTGTCGGTCAAGGCTTCGGCAAGGACAGCTACCCCGCCTGGACCATAACCCTCATAGGTTATCTCCTCATAATTCACGCCTTCTAGTTCACCTGTACCTCTTTTGATCGCCCTGTCGACATTTTCTTTAGGCATATTAGCCATGCGCGCGGCATTAAGAGCCGTGCGCAAACGCGGATTGCCATCAGCGTCTCCGCCGCCCATTCGGGCGGCAATTGAAATTTCCTTAATGATTTTGGAGAAAATCTTGCCTCTTTTCGCGTCAGCAGCGCCCTTCTTATGTTTAATGGTACTCCATTTGTTGTGGCCTGACATCCGTACAACCCTCCGATCACGGTTTTAGTTCACACATTTTTGATAACATTACTATAATATATTTGAAATTGTTTTCCAATTTAGACAATATGCCGTCTCTTGTAATCACAAAGCGTCAAAGCTAATTTAGCTGAGCTGGGATTCTTGAGTATCATGAACAGCGTCAACTTTCAACGAAGGGAAAAGTGTTCTTCGGACTGGAATTATGGAGAAAAAAAGAATTATCTCAGGACAACAAATTCGTGAAAATGAGGAATCGGATATAGATCTACGACCTAGACTACTCGAGGAATATATAGGTCAGGAGAAACTGAAACAGAACCTCTCGGTTTTCATTGAAGCCGCATCAAAGAGAGGAGAATCTCTGGATCATATCCTTTTTCACGGTCCTCCTGGTTTGGGTAAGACCACGCTGGCAAACATAATTGCCAATGAAATGGGATCCCAGATCAGAACGACATCTGGACCAATTGTTGAAAAAGCGGGAGACCTTGCGGCCATACTCACAAACCTGGAAAGGGGGGACGTATTATTCATTGATGAGATCCACAGGCTATCGCCTTCAGTCGAGGAAATTCTCTATCCGGCCATGGAGGATTTTAGGCTCGATATCATAATTGGGCAGGGGCCCAGCGCTAGAACCATAAAGCTTGAACTTTCTCCATTTACTCTTGTGGGAGCCACAACGCGGACTGGCCTATTATCCAACCCTCTTCGCGACCGCTTTGGAATTATCTTCCACTTGGATTTTTACTCCGAGGATGAACTCAAAAAGATTGTCAAGCGGTCCTCCAGGATTCTGAGAATAGAAATCACTGAAGATGGCGCTTCCGAGATCGCTGCCCGATCCCGAGCCACACCACGCGTTGCAAACAGGCTCACTAAAAGAGTCCGGGATTACGCGCAAGTCCGAGGGGACGGTGTAATAGATCTTGAGACGGCTCGACTGGCGCTTGACATGCTGGAAGTTGACAAATTTGGACTTGACACTATGGATAGAAGGTTGCTCGAAACTATAATCTTTAAATTTGACGGAGGTCCGGTAGGTATCGACACGCTTGCAGCGGCCATAGGAGAGGAAGGAGCGACTTTAGAAGACGTCTATGAGCCTTATCTCGTGAAAGAGGGCTTTTTGGATCGCACATTACGGGGAAGAATGGCCACCAGAAAGAGTTATGAGCATTTCAAATTAAATGTCTGACAGAATTCATGTTCTTGATGAAAACGTTATAAACCGGATCGCCGCCGGTGAGGTTGTCGAACGGCCTGCATCAGTTGTCAAGGAGTTAATCGAGAATTCCATTGACGCCCTGGCTTCCTTCATTCAACTGGACATCGAGGATGGAGGAAAGAAGCTCATAAGGTTGAAAGACAATGGTCATGGAATGAGCCACGATGACGCATTCCTTGCGCTGGAGAGACATGCTACATCAAAGCTGCGATGCGAAAAAGAGTTGGTAGGTATTCCAACAATGGGATTTCGAGGTGAGGCTCTTGCGAGCATCGCTTCGGTCTCCCGCATCAAGTTGAGCACTAAGGACGACATTGATGAATTAGGGATATCTATACTGTCTGAAGGTGGGACGCTCAGCGGGTACGAACCGATTGCCATGAATAGGGGAACAATGGTTGAAGTTCGCAACATCTTTTTCAATACACCGGTTCGCCGAAAATATCTAAAAAAAGCCTCCTTTGAGTCCGCCCAAATTCATGATCTGTTCATGAAGGTCGCTCTTGCTAATCCATCGGTAGGATTCAAATTGACGGAAGACACCAAGACCAAACTCCAGGCTCAACCGACAACTTCATTCAAGGAACGCGTCCACACCCTATTTCCATCAGATGTTGTCGAGAATCTCGTCGAGTTGGATTATGAACTGGATGGTACACGGCTATCCGGATATGTTTCCAAGCCCCCTTACACCCGTTCGTCTCTCCGATATGTCTTCAGTTATGTCAACTCCAGGCCGGTCAAAGACAGACTTGTCAACGCGTCTTTGATCAGGGCATTTTCAAACCTTGTGGAAAAAGGTCGATATCCTTTTGCGATCATAATGATTCAAGCTCCTCCAGATGAAGTTGATGTGAATGTTCATCCTCAGAAGGCTGAGGTGCGCTTCCTAAGACCGGGGAGCATTTCAAATCTCATCATGAGCGCTGTCAATGACGCTATTATCGGTAAAGTCGTTGACAATCAACATTCCGCTAGTCGTTGGGGAAGACCAACGGCGCCAATGACCGGCGTATATAGATATTTGGCCGGTGACGGGCCACGTACATGTTCGGAATCCACACCCATTTTCAACCAGCGTCAGAATGTAGCTAATACAGATGGCGAAGCATTGCGAGAACCAGAGATCGATGAGCCGCGTCCAGGGCTAACGGGGTTGACTGTAATTGGCCGATTGCCGAATTCCTTTTTAGTCTTACATAATGATCACAACCTGGTAGTTCTGGATCACCATGCGGCCCATGAAAGACTCATATTTAATCGACTATGCAGTGCGTCCACAGACAATCCAGTGATCGAAAGACAGGATCTGCTCATTCCTCAGGTCATAGAACTGACTTCCCTCGAAGCCGAGAGCCTTAGAGAAAATATGAGCATTCTGACAATCGCCGGGTTTGTGGTCGAGGATTTCGGGTCAACTTCGTTCCTCGTTAGATCCATTCCATCATGGCTCCAGGGAGTAGACCTAGACTCCCTGTTCAGGGACTTCCTGGACACCGCGCTGGAAACCGGCCTCAGGGCCGATCCGGAAAAATTGAGAAAAGACCTGTTTAGAGGCCTGGCCTGCAAGGCTGCAATAAAGGAAAGCTCCCCGCTTTCCACTCCAGAAATTCAGGACCTAATCAGACAACTTGAAAATAGTTCCGGGCCCTCGGATGTCTGTCCCCACGGACGACCAATTTCCGTCAGCCTATCGTTTGAAGAATTGAGAAGACGGATGGGGCGAAAGTAATTAAGTTCCTTAATAAGTCGAGATTAATAGAGAATTAGCCTAACAGGTTGCGCCAGGCTGATGTATAGCCCATTGGGGGTCTGGCCTCTTGTGGTAGTGCCGACGTACATTTTGAGCGTGTCCGAGAGCTGGGCTACAGATGAATTGAGCAATCTTACACAACCATGTGATTGGGCCGACCCCACGCTCCAGGGAGAATCTGTTCCATGTATTCGATAAGCCCCTGTATCCACCATTTTCATTTGTGGGGCTACCAGATCCAGTTCCGAATTAATGTCATCGCTCTTGGGCGCGGGACCGGCCTGAAGTCTAGAATAGAAGGGCATCATGTGCCCACCGTACACAGAATGGCTCGGAGATTGGCCGTAAGCCCAGTCCCTGTCCTTAGGAGGTATCCAAAGAGGCTTGTCGTCGAAAATTCGCGCAATGTAAAAAGCTCCCCTTGGCGTTGGAAACTCAGATGAACCAAGCCCCGCTTTACATGAGAAAAGCAGAACTTTTCGACCATCCTCACCAAATCCAAAAAGCTTCACACTGTATTTGGCCTTTTCTACTTCTATCTGAAAATTCTTGTACAGACCGGTGGGATCCCCCACGCGCCTACCAACTTCTTCCAAACTGTCAATCGGATCTACTAGACCCGAATCGTTTCTCAGAACTGAATTTGGACCACGTCCAGTCGACGCCACTCTGACCCTTTCTCTCCCAAGAGGCCTTAAAGATATAGAACCCGGAGAGAGTCGTTTCTCATCTCCCCATTGATAACGCGAACTTTCGGCGGAAATATTGTTACTTTCTACGGAGTCAGTCGGAATCCCAAACGACAGTATCCTGTCCGAGACCCTTGATGCGGCTAACGCACTGGAACTCGAATCGAGAATTAACGATAATGATAAAATTAGGGGAATCGATAGTGATGTAAAAAAGCTGGTTACTGATCGACGCATGCGTTATCTCCTGAATTATGCTTGTCGTTATTTTATTATATCATTCCACAGGTGTATCCAAAAGCTTAGATACGCTTCTTCGTCAGGTTATCAAAAAACGTGCCGGAGTCAATATCAACTATGAAATCCAAATCGTAAATTAGGGCTTGTAACTACAGGCCTTCAGGATTAATTTTCATATGAGCCTTTTCAATGAAAAGCGCTTTTTTGTTTAGACTTGAGTCCAGAAACAAGTGATGGGGTATATATGAAGAAATATTTGCAACAGCCTCACAAAAATATTGGCCGAGGCGTGCCCGTCAAGAAACAATTTGAGGGCCTTAGAGCTACGGAATTGTACTGCCCGAATTGCAAGGCGTCCATGCCGGTCCGGGAAAGGCTCCTGCTAGTTCTCCCCGAAGGGGATAAATATGAATATCTATGCGCTCGTTGCGGGTCGTCTCTTGGAGAAAGAATAGCTAAGGAACCGCCGAAGCCCTTACTGATAGTCTGATGAGCGTATGGGGTTAAGGAAAACTAATTACCTGGCGTCTACATCCGGATTCAGCCTTTCTCACTTCCGGGGTCAGGTTCGGTGGATCGGATTCCTTTAAAAAAATAGAACAATCCCGGTAGGCCAAGCGCCAGGCAAATCACAAAAGATAAAATCCTCAACCAGACTGCTCCCATTATTGCAGCGGTTGTGTCTAGTCCGAGAAGCCGAGGCGCCTCTATAATCACTGCGTCAAACACTCCCAACGATCCCGGTGTGATAGGAACCAGATAGGCTACAGCCCCTAAGCAAGAAGTGATCAAAGTAGCTGAAAACGATAAAGGTCTGCCTATGGCGAGGTAAATAAAATAAAGCGAGAGTGTCTGCAACAATGTTATGAGTATTAGAGCGCAAGTCACCTTTATCAATAAAGTGACATCCTTGGTAAGACCAACCCAGGATTCATTCATACGAATCAAGAAATTCAGAGTTCTACCGCCGCCATTTTTTTTTAAGCGTGGGGTAAATAGTGTCAAGTAAACGCATCCGAGGAGGAGAGCGGTCAAGATTGCAGTTAAACTCGGTTCAAATATTCTGAATTTAATAGCAATAAAACCGAGAGCGCCCAGACCCATCACAGAGCTGACCAGACCTACTAGTATTGCAGTTCCACCGTATATGACTCCAAATTTATGGTAATTCAGTCGATGAGCTTTTTTTAGATAGACAGCGAACCCCCCTGATCCACCGCGCATAGGAATCACGAGGTTCCCAAGCATCATCCCATGCGTGACAAAAATGAGTTCAAGCAGACCAAGACGAACATTGAATTTCTGAAGAAAGAGATTTATTTGATAGCAGTTCAGAAGCAACCCAAGGAAAAGGAAAATTCCGGCGAGAATCGTCTCTTGATAAGAAATTCTCCAGAGAGAATAAAACTCGTCCCAGTGAACAGACAGGTAATAGGATATGAAAATAAAAAAAATTAAAACGACGGACAGTCCTGTTAACAACTGTCGTCGTTTTGACACCTTGTACGCCCGACATTTTCGGCTAAGAAACTCTAACTTCAAATTGATCACTTCATGCAATTCTACCGGATAGAAATCTATGCGGCTTCCACACCACTAGAGTCATCCTTCTTGAGCCAAAAAGGGGCCATTAGGTTTTTCATTTTTGCTGTTTTCGTCTGAAGCCATTGGTCAGAGGGCAGTTTTCCACCAACAATCCGACTTCGGACTTCGTCAACCATCGGATGTTGAGGGAATTTTTCCTTGAAATCTTCAAAAACGTGAGCGAATTCTCTGAATGCTGTTTCCATTATTGGCTCCACAAATTGTAATAATTAGCTCATTCTAATAGATATAGACAGTAATATAGAATTTTAGTTTCAAGATGTTGCAGTATAAAAGTAATATTTAAGTTTAATATAGTTCAAGCTAACTTTTATGTCCGCTAAACGTGTTATAGTCTCTATTTTTTGAAAAGGGAAATTATTTAATCATACATCGGAGCCTATTTAAATGCCTTCCACGCAAAAGAGTCTCGTTTGCAACATTTGTCATCTTTTTCCAGACGGCGCCAGTAGCGATGTCACGGCCCCCATAAATTAAGACTGCCAAGTGCTGGAAATTGACCGCTTCACGACGAACTACGCACAGCCCCACCAATCTGCGTCCAGACAATCTTACTGTCATTAATGGTGTTGGCGCTTCCCGCTTAACCGTCCAAACTGAAATCTTGTTTGATCCTCAATTTAAGCATTTTTTTCCAGAGCGCTTGCCGACTAATCCCCAGCAGTCGGGCCGCCTCGGTTTTCTTGCCTCTCGACCGCCTTAATGCGTTCATGACTAATTCCAGTTCTCCTGGAGCCTCTCGTAAATGTGACTCACGCTGCCCCCTCGCATTGCCGTTTATGGTCTCGGGCAGGTTCGCTGCCTCGATGCAATTAGTTCTGCAGACTACAAAGGCATAATCGAAGGCGTTTATTACCTCTCGAATATTCCCAGGCCAATGATAACGCATGAGCATCCCCATTGCTTCCTGGTTTATATCTTTAATATCCTTACCTGTTTTTAGTCGGTTTTCTTCAAGCAGATGTTCGACCAGCAAAGCCAGATCTTCCATCCGCTCCCTGAGTGGAGGAAGCCGAATAGGAATGACGTTGAGACGATAAAACAGGTCTTCTCTGAACTTATTCTTTCCAATCCTGTCAGGTAAGTCCCAGTGAGTCGCTGAAATTATCCGAGTGTCGACTCTGATTGGCTCGCTGTCTCCAACTCGCTCGAATTCCTTTTCCTGAAGAACTCTTAGAATCTTCACCTGCATCGAAAGCGGAATGTCGCCAATCTCATCAAGAAAAATATCCCCTTTATGGGCCAGTTCAAACCGGCCCTTTCTCGTTTTGTCGGCGCCGGTGTACGCTCCCTTCACATGTCCGAAAAGCTCACTCTCCAGAAGCGATTCGCTTAGGGCAGCGCAGTTGACTTTGACAAATGGTCCATGCTTTCGCCTCCCCAAATTATGGATAGCCGCAGCTACGAGTTCTTTGCCTGTGCCGCTCTCTCCATAGATGATGATTGGGGCGTCAGACCAAGCCGCGTCGGTGATCAAGTCAAAGACGCTTTGCATTGCGCGGCATTTCCCAATAATACCCTGGAAACTGTCCCTGCCCTTAAGAATAGAGCTGAGCGAGGCGATGCGCTGGTCACGTTCAACAATTTCACTCAGATCCATGAGTGTCTCTACAGCTCCGTTCATCCTGCCGTCACTGGTGATAAGCGCCGAAGCATTCTTCATTATCGGCAAGATGGTTCCATCCTTTCTTTTGATGTTGCATCTACGCCTCTCTACCCGTTTCGTTTCAAACAGATCACACGAAAAACCTGCGGGAGATTTGCAACTAGCGGAGCAGTTATCACAGTTGAGAATCGTGCAAAGGCTGCCGATCAGTTCCTCCCTTGTGTAACCGGTCATCACTTCGGTTGCCCGGTTCACGAAGACGATCATCCCATCTGCGTCGACCACCATCAGGCCGTCCATCATGGTTTCAACAATGGTTCTCCAGAAGTTCACCATCTCATCACGATTCATAGTTGCAACCTCCATCAGCGGAACGGGGAACGTCAACCTATCGTTAACCATCTACTTTACATATGTCAACCAGAAAGTCTTTTTCAGTTGACGTTAATCACATCGAGAAATTTACTGAAAATCCGTGAGATGGGTTGAAGCTGAAGCATTGCTGACCATATATATTGCGGGACCACTTTAGAGGAAATCAATTCCCAGAATCTGGCACTCCTCTTGCTACACTGATGAAAAGTATGGGGAGCCAGTTGGCGGGAGATAATTATGGACAGACTAGACATGGAAAGGCTGAGAGTGGCGAAAGTGATTGACGCGCGCTGGGCCCCATGCCCTGGCCCGCTATTGGAAGCCAAGGAAGGAATCGGCCATTTGAGAACGGGAGAGGTAATTGAGATCCAAACCGTCGATCCTGGCGCTCCCGGCGATATTTCAGCTTGGGCCGGCAACGTCGGACATGAGTTCCTTGGATTACTTCATTCGGACGGATATGACCGAATCTTCGTGAAAAAAAGGCACGTTGAAAAAACAATCATTTCGCCTCGGCTAGTGTCGAGACAGACAACAGGAGGATCTGATGATCGGAACTGCTAGAAAACCAGAAGCGGAGATTCTGGAAACGCTAGGCAAATACCACAAGATTATCGTTACCGGTTGCAACGGATGCGCAAAGGTCTGTAAAACGGGCGGCGAAGCTCAGGTTGCTTCCATGGCAGAAGAACTCCGCAAACACGGAAAAGAAATCGTCCTTGAGGTCACTCCGGAACGTACATGTTACATCAATCACACGTTGACGTCTTTTGAAGGGAAGGAGAAGCAACTCAAGGAAAGTGA
The DNA here is from genome assembly GCA_041662605.1 of Desulfomonilaceae bacterium. NCBI lineage: Bacteria > Pseudomonadati > Thermodesulfobacteriota > Desulfomonilia > Desulfomonilales > Desulfomonilaceae > Desulfomonilaceae bacterium. The sequence goes on along the minus strand of JBAZSD010000026.1, from coordinate 35,529 downwards.
GGCAATTGTCGTCCTCGGCTGCGGGGGCGCGTTGCAAGTTGTGCGGCAAGCTACGGAAGAACTAGGATTGACCATCCCGGTGAAAATAGCGCTCGACTCTGTTGGACACATGGATACTGTCATAGCGGGAACCCTGGCTATTGAGCAGTGTCAGGAGTGCGGGGAGTGCGTACTGAACGAAACGGGAGGTATTTGCCCAGTCACCAAGTGTGCGAAAAGTCTCCTCAACGGTCCTTGCGGCGGAGCGGAAAATGGCAAATGTGAAGTGGATCGAGATCGCGACTGCGCATGGATACTGATTTATAACCGGCTAGCCGCTCTGGGCGAACTGGACTCTATTTCCACCTACAAAGAGCCAAAAGACTATGCGAAATTCAACAAGCCGCGGTCTTTAAGACTAGCCTGATAAAGGGGATAACAATGAAAATAACAGAACTCTTTTCCAACAAAACATATGTCCTCACCAGTGAAGTTGGTCCGGTAAAAGGATGCGTCAGAGATCTTGGGGACGGACGGGTCCCCCAGTGCCTCGAAGAAGCAGACCTCCTGCGAAAACATGTTCATGCGATCAATGTAACTGACAACCAGAGCGCTGTTATGCGTCTCGGATCACTGGCCGCTTCCGTAAAACTGAAGCAAAGTGGGATTGAACCCATCTATCAGATCACATGCCGGGATAGAAACCGCATAGCGCTCCAGTCTGAACTTCTCAACGCCTGTTCTCTTGGCATCGACAACGTGTTGGTCCTTACCGGTGATCATACCACTCTGGGTGATCATCGGTCCGCCAAGCCCGTATTTGATCTGGATTCTGTTCAACTCCTTAAAATTGCGACGCAGATGAAAAACGGTCACGACATGACGGGACACGAACTTGCCCAGGCCACTGACTTTGCTTTAGGCGCAGTCGTCAATCCTAATTTTGAGCCGCTTGATCTCCAAATGATCAAAATGGCCAAAAAGATAGATGCTGGGGCACAGTTCTTTCAAACACAAACAGTTTATGATCCGGGGCTCTTTGAGAGGTTCATTCGGAGAACCGAAGGCTTCGGGGTACCCGTCCAACTGGGAATTGTCCTGATCAAGTCTGCAAAGATGGCTCAGTTCATGAATAAAAACGTTGCGGGGATCACGGTTCCCGAAGGTTGGGTCAAGAGGCTTGAAGGCGCCAAGAAAGGAGGCGCCAAAGATCTCTGTGTCGAAATGACCTCCGAACTGCTCAAGGAGGTCGCTCCCATGTGTCAAGGAGTCCACTTCATGCCTCTTGGTTGGTCGGACATCGTCCCACAGATCATCAAGACGAGTTTCAATGGTAACGCGCCGAAGATTTGACCAAACTTTCCCTTTTGCAAGGTGATGAGTCAGATTCGCGAACGCCGAGTAGACAGGCGGCCCCCGGTATGGGCAATGCTCTATTGCGATTGCCAAAAATAGTGTCTGATTTTGTAGAAGATTTTTCTCGCGTTTGCATCGTTAATATTCTTTATCTTGGCTATGGTTCATCAGATGAACATGCCCGACGCTTAGAATTGCTTGTTGGCGGGGCTGGAGACTGCTGCGGGAGCTGCTGTCTCCAGTACGAGCAATGTACGGATTATGGCGATCAACAATTTGCTCCCGGCTGTCAGCTATAATCCGGTGGCCCTGTTTTGTAATAACCCATGGACAGGAAATAAATTCCAGGCTGACCGTCTCGCCCTAGAACACCCAATCAGCCACACCATGGGCACATAACTTCAAGACTATGGATGGCCCAGTACCATTTTTCTCCGACCGGATCGTAGCCCGTCCGCTGCAATCCTCGCTCGTTCACAAACTCTATTTCATATGTAGAGGAACAAACGTACATCACTCCGTGAAAGGCAGATACTACAGCTTGATCTTTGGCCAGGGCTTCTTGACACGACGCGACGTTGCAGGCGAGTTGTTCTCGTGCCTCCTCCACCTGCGTAATATGTCGACGTATTTCGGCAAGCTCTTCTATTAGTTGCTCTTTGCTCTTGTCCACGATATTCATCTGCACTCACCAGCGCGCCTAGCGAGGCGTCCTCAGAATCCTTAGTTACGCTCGCGTGAACATTTTGAGTCTCTTTAAAACATACGATGTCTAAATCCCTCAGGTGTCCAGAGAAACAACCGTTGCAACTCGACGTTTAGTATGAGCGCTTACTCTGACCTGATCATGTTTTCCTGTGCATTTTCCACTCTAAACGAAAACAATTTCTGAAAGTGGCGCACCTTGGATAAAGGATGCGAATCGTCGAATTCTGGATCACATACAGCGTAATCATCGCTCAATCTATTATTGGCAGCCCACTTTTTGATAGAAAATTCTGTCGCCGCTACGAACGATTCTTATATCTCCCTGACGATTAAGACTTTCAAGCCGTTTAGCTGCTTCACCAGGGTTCATCCCCAGTCCTGCCGAAACACCTCGCATAGTGCAGGGACGCCTGCTCAGCAAACCCAGAATGTCCGAGTTAGCGGTTTCGTATCGCTGTGGTGTTAGCGGTTTTCGCTGACTCTTCTCTATAATCAACTCTACGGTTCCTGGTAACTGCTTTTTGAATTCATCCATCCTCTTGGCGTCTACAGCATACGCGAACTCTTCCGCCGGTGGACGAGAAACCGTGTTCAATTGAGTCAAACTCGGGTTGATTTGCTTTACCAGAGCCGCGATCTTTTTCACCTCCGAAGGAATACCAGTAACCCCACCTATGAGAAACACCTCAAGCCATACAGACCCTGAAAACATCCGTCCAAACTCTGCGATACCTTGGACCATTCTTTCAAATGAAATGCCTGGGTGCGGACGGTTGACATAACAAAATGCAGTCTCGCTGCCGGCGTCCAACGATGGGAGGACAAGGTCCGCATCCATCAGAGCTTCCTGCGTCTCTGGCATCCACAAGAGAGAACCGTTGGTGAGCACGGCAACGGGGATTTCAGTTAATTGCTTGATCCTGCGTATCAAGAGACCAATAGCCTTGTTCAATGTCGGTTCCCCGGAACCGGCCAAACTTATATAATCAGGAAAGGCGCTGATAAAATTGAGTTTTCTTTCCAGTTCCTCAAGCACATTTTCGATCCCTACGTAATCCCGCCTTTCAACGGTCTTGTTTGAAGTCTTCCCGAGCTGGCAGTAAACACAATCATAAGAGCATGTTTTGAATGGCACAAGATCGACTCCCAATGACCGTCCCAAACGCATCGAGGGAACAGGGCCATAAACGTGATGAAATTGACTTTGCTTCATTTCTTGAACCTGCAACGTGGCTTGAAATGTTGTTTCCAACTGTAAAGGAGTATAGGCAGAGGTCATATGCGGCTGTCTGTTTTCGATTTCGGGATCTAACGGTTCCTTCTCACGGATCACGCATCATGGTTAACAGTCGCACACCCTGCCGCCGTATTTGCTGAAAGATTGCGGCCTGCATGACGAAACGCTCCACATCTTCAACATTTACTATCTGAGTCCCGCAAATAGCGGAGATACCAAAGTCGAAGAGGACCGGAGAAAGGGGTGACGTTGGTCCGGTAAGAACCACATAACTGTCCCTGCAATAACCTAGAATGTCTTCAATTGTATGATTTATGAAAGCCGTTCCGGTGAGACTGACAATATCTGCTTTCGGCAGAATGTGCGCAGCCTCACTTTCTGAAAAATCACCTGGTCGAGGCCTTTTCTCTATCACCCATAAATTTCGAACTACATCACGCAATTTGGGGATGAAAGGAAAATGTCCCACCACTGCAACATCCAGGTTTCGCCCTTTCTCGGCTAGGATTTCATACGCTCCACGATCTACACAGCGCCATTCATCAACCTCGATCAACGAGTTGATCGCTGCCATGCCTATTGAGGCGCTCACAGTATCGCTGGACCGTGCGTATTCAACAAGCTCCCCGGCTGTTTTGTCCGTGAGGCGCCCAGAGTCTTGGACCATGCAGTGGTCATCACTATGCTGGAAGTCCTGTTCTCGATAAGTCGAAGCGAGACCGGTTCGCCGAGTGGTGGCGGCTGTCCAGTATGCGCCGCAACAGACATTCCTCACAGGTAGATCTTTGCCGGTCAGACTATCAATTAGAGCTTCGAGGATTTTCATTTACACTCTCAGAAATGATTGAGATTAACTTCAACTGACATACCAATTTAAACATTAGTTTATCAACACGTATTCCCACGGGCTACTCAGCGACAATTCTGTTCCACTTCCTGCCCATTTCTTACTTTGTTTGGGCGTTAAAAGCTTCTTGAGCTGTTCCTGGTTTAACGTAGAACCAAAGCTAAAAGACTGCGTTTTCGGACCTGACGGATTGGCAATCGGTGTCCATACAACATCATGATAATTTGGGTACACGCAATTGTAACGGACACCTTTTACCACCGGAATAACGACCTTGATGTTCTGTTCTTTCCGTTAAACAAAGAGGTTCCCGACTGAACCGGAAGTGTAGTTTATTCCAGTCAGTCGGAGGTTGTTGGCTATCCCATTGAGCCAGGATTATCCAAGTCAGCTAGACGAGTTTTGATTAAGTCCAGTTCAGACTGTAAAATGTCCGCCTGGTTTTTTAGCGCCTGTTTCTCGAACTCCGGATCAGCTCCCTGACCAGGTCTGGAGTAAGCCCTGAATCTGTTCCAAACTGGCAGGCCGGTAGCGAAAAATCTGCAGCGATATCCCGGACCCCCGTAACCAAATCCAGTTCCTCGAAAACCTAGGCCTCGTCCGAAACCTGCTCCAAATCCTCGTCCGAGGGCAGCGTTCGCATTCCCAGGCATTCCTCCTGACCCGGCGCAGTATCCGGCGCCTCGTCCGGTCATTGATCCCAATCCCTGTGGGCCGGTGCCATCTCCTCGTGGCATAATTATGTCCTCCTTTTTTTCAGGATTTTTTATTCGCGCATCATTGCTACGCCACACTTCGAGCACTTCTGCTCAAAGCAGGGCGCCCCTAGTTTATGAGGTTGTCGTTCCCCACACTGGGAACAAACGCAAAAGCCCGCTGGGCCTGCAGCGGAGGTCCCACCCATGCGTCCCCCTCCTCGGCCGCCTTGTCCTTGAGATTGATTTTGGCCGCGTCCACCGCCTGCTCCCATACCTCCACCTCTTCTTCCGGTTCCCTGTGGTCCGGTACCGTCTCCTCTTGGCATAATTACACTCTCCTTTCCATAATTTACTTTATTCTCTCGCCATAGTTGCTCTGCATTTAAAGCGCTTTTACTCCAACCATGGCGCTCCAACCCCCTGCAACCCGGCATTGCAAACCGCCGTTCATAGATCCTGTTGTTGATCCAGGCATAAATAACCTCTTTCAAGTCGCCAGTCACAAAAGGGACAATCTCCGTGCCATATGCGGCAATCATTTCATGAAAAGGTTTTGAGATCGCCCCACAAATGAGAGCGTTCACACTTAACTCCGCCAAATGAATCGCCTTTTGAACTGGTAGATCATCAGCAAAAAATTCCTGACTTTCTCTCACAATTCGCTTTGAAGTCGATTCAATGAGGACAATCTGCCGGGCCGTATCAAAAACCGGCGCAATGCGATTATCCAAGTACGAAAAAGCTGCTCTCATCATTTAAAAACCTGCTCCCAATTTCCATAGACCTTCCATGCACAAAAGGCGCCAAGACATGGGCGCCTTTTGTCGCTAAAGTTAACTCGTTGAATAATAAGGATTGTTAGTGTTTAGTATTTTGATGTGGCCGCTATGGCAGTAGCTGAGACGCTACTTAACAGCTTAATGTGAGTAGTGATCTCGCTACTGAGATGGCGCTTTCCCTTTGCGACCATCCAACTCCGGCAGAACGATGCCCAATTTCTTTATTCGGCGGAAAAGGGTGGTTTTGTGAATATGAAGTTCTTTTGCCGCAGCCAACCGGTTATAACCATTACGTTCCAAGGCCGTCTGTATGGCTTGGATATCCACAAAATCATGTGCCGATCGTAATTCCGATGGCGCGCTTTTTGATGGGTCGTGCGCCGTCAAATCATCAGGCAAATGGCCAACCCCTATTAGGCCATCGTTACACATTATGAAGCACCGCTCGATGACGTTTTCCAGTTCTCTGATGTTTCCGGGCCAGTCGTGAGCCATCAGCAAAGAAAGCGCCTCTGTCGTAATCCCCGTAACGAATTTGACTTGAAGGCGGTTGAAACGCTCTATGAATTGGGTCACCAAAAGAGGGATGTCTTCTTTGCGCTTTCTCAAGGGTGGCAGTTCAACGCGGACTACATTGATCCGGTAGTAAAGGTCCTCCCGAAACATGCCCTTGCGCATCTGTTCCCCTAGGTCTCTATTGGTGGCGACAACGATCCTGGAATCGGCGATCTCAGACCTTGTAGCCCCCAGCGGCTCGTATGTCCGATCCTGAAGCACTCGCAGGAGCTTCACCTGAAGGGCCGGACTAATCTCGCCTATTTCGTCCAGTAAAATAGTCCCCTTCTTGGCAATAGCGAAGCGCCCAGGTTTATCTTTCGTAGCCCCGGTAAAGGCCCCCGCTTTGTAGCCAAATAGTTCTGATTCCAATAATGTGTCCGGCAAAGCCCCACAGTTGACAGCGATGAACGGACCGTTTCGTCGTGGGCTCAGGCCATGAATCGTACGGGCTACCAGTTCCTTTCCTGTGCCTGTCTCTCCGAGAATCAAAACCGTGCTTGGGCTAGCGGCAATGGCAGGCAGAGCTTCCAATACTCTCTGCATCACTGGGCTTCGGCTTGCAAAATCGCCCACTTGAAATTTTCCTTGCAGTTCACGGCGTAAAGCTTCGAGTTCGCTCAGGTCACGGAACGTTTCGGCGCCACCTATTAGCCGACCATTGTCATCCCGTAAAACGGCGGTTGAAACACTGATAGGTTTGCGTGAGCCATCAGCCTTGATTATGTATCCCGACTTTCCGATGATGGGCTTGCCGGTTTTCACGGTCTGCTGAAGGGCGCAGTCAGCGCCGCACATACTGCACCGGAAAACCTCCGAGCAAAGATGACTCATCGCTTCTTCTCGCGAAACACCTGTTATTTCCTCGGCAGCCCGGTTAAACGACGTAATTCGCCAATCGAGATCAACTGTGAACACCCCATCTGAGATGCTCTCCAGTATGGCCTCTGTCGGTGTCATAGATTTCCTATGGACGTGTTTCGCGTTCATTCCCGCATTCTGTGTTTGCGCCGCTAGATGATTACACCTGATTTTTAAACGGCTCGTATTGATTTGAGCGCCTCAATGATCTCTTCAGGATCGAGCCGCTTGGTATAATCGATGTCAACGTAGGCTTTAAGAATCTTTCTGTCCTTGCCGATAATGTAGGTCGCTGGAACTGGAAGTTCAAAGTGACCATCTCCGGTAGGGGTCAGATCAACCCCATAACTTGTGTAAAACTGTAACAAATCCATTGGTAGCCGAAACACTATCCCAAACTCACGGGCAACTTTGTTATCAACATCACTAAGAACCTCAAAGCTCAATTCATTCTTCTCTACTACGGATATTGAATCATCCGGTGTTTCAGAAGAGACAGCAGCTAGGGACGCCCCTAGTGCTCCTATATCCTCAATCCTGCGCTGCAACGACCGCAACTCAATATTGCAGTATGGTCACCATCCGCCTCGATAAAAAGACAAAACCAGGGGGCCTTTCAATAAAAGACTCTCAAGGGAAACGACAAAACCTGTAGCGTTTGGAAGTTCAAATTTTGGCGCAATATTTCCTTTCCGTAAACATGAGTTGGATATTCCCGATTGCGATAATTCTTCTTGGACTCGGTCCATTATTTCAAGCTTATCCTGTGGAATAAGTTTACGGCTGGTGGCCTTCCATCTCGCAAGTATTTTGTTCAATGACATTATAGATCCTTGGACTTAGAGTTAATTACCGAGGTTTTGAGTCTTAACAGTTTCATAAATCATCTCCACCCAAAACACAACGAGTCCCAGAGAAAGAACAGGTTCATTTTCCTTATCAAAAACTCTATTGCCTCACCCCAACAAAAAAGCGGCCTTGAAGGCCGCTTTTTCTCTGTTTAATATCGGTGATCTACATCAAGACACTTTAAACTTGTAGATCTCGTTTGTCTTCGGGTCAATCACATGAACAGCGCATGCAATACAAGGATCGAAAGAGTGCACTGTCCTGAGTACTTCAAGAGGTTTCTTGGGGTCTGCGACAGGTGTGCCTATTAGCGCATTTTCAACAGCGCTCTTCTGACCCTTTGCGTCTCTTGGTCCGAGATTCCAGGTAGAAGGAACAACTTGCTGATAGTTCTTGATCTTGCCTTTTTCAATGTTGATCCAGTGACCTAAAGAGCCTCTCGCGACGTCATTGAGGCCCATGCCCTGGCCATTGACGGTTTCATCAAGTTTGTAATCGGTAAATGTGCGAGTATCACCATTCTTGATGTTTTCGATGAGTTCCATGGTCCACTTTTCGGCGGCTTTAGCGTTAACTAGGCATTTTATGCCTCTGGCGCCGATTCGGCCTAGGGTAGACATCAAAGCTTCCGGCCCTATTCCAAGCTTCTTCATAACCATGTCGGTTGTTTCTTTGATTTCCTTGTTGCCGCCCACATAAGAAACGAGGCACTGGGCCAACGGACCTACCTCCATGACTTTACCGTCATATCTGGGGGCCTTCATCCAGGTATATTTTCCGTCCTTGGAGTTGGTGTCAGGAACCGCTCCTTTGAGCGCATCTCCGGAAAGAGGTTTGGTAACCCCTACAGCGGGATAGAGCGGGGCGCCATTTTCATACCACGCCCTGGTCACATCTTCGGTTATCTTGGTCGGATCAACCGGCAGAGACTTGAGCTGACCATCCACTATCATGCCACGTGGGAAGTAGAAGCTCTCAGGTTCTTTATCGCTCTCTGGGAAATCGCCATAAGCCAAGAAGTTTTTGTTCCCGCCGATTTTTGTCCAATCCTTGTAGAAAGAGGCTACCGCCAGCACATCGGGGATGTATACGTCCTCTATAAACGCGATCTGTTCTTTCAGCATGTATAGATAATGGGCGATGCGGTCAGCGTCGAGTTGTCCAACAACAGTGACTCCACCAGGTAGATGACCCTGGAGGTGCGGGTTCTTTGCGCCCCAGATAGCGGTCATCTGAGCTGCGTGGACCTGCTGTCTGAGGTTATCCAAATAGTGACCAACCGCCATCAAGTTGGCTTCCGCCGGTAGCTTGTATGCGGGGTGACCCCAGTACGCGTTGGCGAACGGTCCCAGTTGGCCCGAATCAACAAACGCCTTTAATTTGCCTTTCAAGCCTTCATAATACTTCTTGGACTGTGGTCTCCCGCTTACAGCGTTTGACAAGTCGGCAGTTTTTCCTGGATCTGCCGATAACGCTGAAACCACGTCAACCCAGTCAAGGGCGCACAACTGATAGAAGTGCACCGGATGGTCGTGCATATTTTGAGCGGCATGCGTTAGATTTCGGACTAGTCTGGCGTTGGGTGGGATTTTGATTTTTAGAGCGTCTTCAACTGCTCTGACTGACGCGAGAGAGTGCACAAGAGTACACACGCCACATGATCTTTGGGTAAGCAGGTGGGCGTCACGGGGATCGCGTCCCTGAAGAATGATCTCAAGTCCCCGGAATAGCGTCCCGCTGCTCCAGGCGTCCTTGACCTTACCATTCTCCACTTCAACTTCTATGCGTAGGTGACCCTCGATTCTCGGAATTGGGTCAACGACGACTCGTGCCATGTTTAGCTCCTTCTTATTAGGTTATCAAATTGGTTGTAACAGTTTGGCGGTGGTACCAATCTAATTATTTCTGGACATAGAACGGGCTCATGTTGTCCCAGAAACCGGGCTCACTGCAACCGATGCACGGGTGACCTGCGCGGATCGGCCAGTTAGTTCCCTGATTCCATTGTATTATTGGACAGTTGTTGTAGGTTTCCGGCCCTGCGCATCCAACTTCATACAGGCACCATCCTTTGGCTGCGCCCTCGTCTCCAAACTGCTTAACGAATTCTTTGTTCTCGAAGTGACCCCTTCTCGGACAGTTATCATGGATCAGATAACCATAAGCAAACAGCGGCCTGCCCTTGTCATCCAATGCAGGGAGCTTACCGAGTAACAGATAATGTACAATCGTGGCGACCATATTGTCGGCGTTAGGAGGACAACCAGCAATATTGACTGTTTTAATGCCGGTGGCAGCGCCGACGCTCTTGGCTTCGGTCGGGTTGGGTTTGGCTGCCTGGACCCCACCATCACACGCGCAAGCGCCTACACAGATTGTAGCCAGAGCATCTTTACACACATGGTTGGCAACATCGAGGAATGTCTTACCATGAACCTTCCCGTAAACACCCTGGTCTTTGGTAGGTATCGCGCCCTCACAAATACATAAGTATTTGCCTTTCTGGTCCTTAACAGTTTTTTCAAGAATTTCTTCGGCCTGGTCTCCGGCCGCTGCCATGATAGTCTCATGGTACGCCAAGTCTATTACGTCCAGAATAATGTCTGCAGCCCACGGATAGGTCGTCCTGATGAACGACTCAGTGCACCCGGTACACTCTGCGAAGTGCATCCAAACCACAGTAGGTCTCTTCTTCTGCATGGCCTCGGCAATTCGCGGAGCGAAAGACATTGGCAGGCCAAGGACAGTCGCCATCAAACCGCAGAACTTCATAAAGTCGCGGCGCGAAACGCCCTTTAAAGCCAACCTTTCGTTCAAATCGACATGATTGTCCATTATTATCCTCCTTGCATGGACTCTTTGGTGTGACTTAGTATGTCGCTCCTTCCGGTCCCACCGACCCGCTCTTACGCTTCAAACTGACGGGTCGACGTTTTGCGAACTCAGAATAGAGCTTATATGTGACCAAGCAAAGTTTACAAAGGGTTAGCCTTTGAAAACAACCTTCACAATACTATGAAGAAAAATCAAAATCAAGGCAGTAAATTCAATGAAATTAAAGTGTTACCTTTGGTTACTTTGTGCTACCAATCGCGTGAACAGGGCGGTTTCATCACAAGAAAAGATTCTTTTCCCACCAAAATCTGTTGGCTAAGCCTCGTGGCCAACGTATTAAATCAAAAAGGATCAAACGCTTTTTTCCGCACATTCTAGCGTATAATCAATGTCAGAATCCGCGTGGGCGACACTCAGAAACCACGCCTCAAAAGCTGAGGGAGCCGGATAAATCCCCTGATCGAGCATTTTAGAGAAAAACGCGGTGAACTTCGATTTGTTCGCATTCATTGCCTCTTCATAGTTGCTGACAGAATCAATTCCGAAAAATATCGATAACAATGAGCCCACTCTGTTGATTATGTGTTTCTCGCCCTTTTCAGAGAATATTCTTTCCAAACCTTTGGCCAGTTGTTCGGATCTCTGTTCGAGTACTGGATATGGGTTGTCTCTTTTTAGAATTTTCAACGTGGTCAGCCCGGCGGCTACGGCCAACGGATTTCCTGAGAGGGTTCCAGCCTGGTAGACGCCGCCGACAGGAGCCAGGAACTCCATTATATCTCGAGGTCCTCCAAACGCCCCAACAGGCAGGCCCCCTCCGATTATTTTTCCTAGACAAGTCAAATCAGGATGGACTCCATACAGCTCCTGAGCGCCTCCTATGGCGACCCTAAATCCACTTATTACCTCGTCAAAAATCAGAAGCGATCCATATCCGGAACACAACTTGCGGAGGCCTTCCAAGAACCCAATTTTGGGAACCACCACGCCCATGTTTCCTGCAACAGGCTCAACGATTACTGCGGCTATATCATTTGGCAATAATTCAAAACATTTTCTCGCTGATTCCAGGTCATTATAGGGAAGGACTATCGTCTGTTCAACGAGGGCTTTGGGAGCGCCCAGAGAATCAGGAATTGAGAACGTGGCTACCCCGGAACCAGCCTTGGCCAAAAGCGCGTCGCTGTGGCCATGGTAGCAACCTGAAAATTTAATTATCTTCTCCCTGGCCGTGTACCCTCTGGCAAGACGAATGGCGCTCATGGTGGCTTCTGTCCCGGAACTAACCAGCCTGACCATTTCAATCGAAGGCACTAGATCCGCTATTAGTTCAGCCATCTCTACTTCGCGTCTCGTTGGAGCCCCAAACGACGTTCCTTCGCTCATTGTTGAAGCAAGCGCCTCGAGAATTTCGGGATGGGCATGCCCCAAGATCAGTGGACCCCATGAACAAACATAGTCAATGTAGGTATTTCCATCTTCGTCAACAATCTTACATCCTTTACCGGATTTTATGAAACGGGGCTTCAATCCCACAGAGCGAAAAGCTCTAACGGGTGAATTCACTCCCCCGGGAATCCGTTTAATGGCCCTGGCATATAGTTCTTCGGAAATTGAATTGCTTCTCGTCAATTTTACGCCTCCTGAGCGAGTTAACTTCAACTCCTAATCAATCTTCAAAATAGGTCATGCTGACTTTTTTCAATTCGCGTTCGCTGAAAAGAATTTCGTATTCAGTAATTCCCGCCGTTCCGGCCATTTCTTCGATCGTAGACAGGCACTGCTCTCGTGAGGACGAGTGTATCATTGTAAAAAGGTTCCCTCCCTTGGAGCCGAATGATGGCCTCTCGTAACAATGCGTCACTTCAGGAATACTAGAAAACATGGTCCCAATCTCTTCAACTCGGTCTGGAGAAACCTTCCATACGACCATACCGTTGAAATTTATCCCTGCTTCGATGTGTCTGATCATAGCGCCAATTCTGCGAATAATTCCCGATTTTATCAAGCGTTCAATTCTTCCTATCACTTCTTCTTCGGAAACACCCAGACTCTCGGCCATAGCGGCGTACGGCTCGGGTATTGCTACAAGGTCACTTTGTAGGGTTACAAGAATACCCTTGTCAATCGGGTCAAGCTTAATACTAGACATTTTAACTCATTACCTTTTATGATTTGTTTAACTTATACTTTGACCAGTCAAATGAACAAAGAAAAATATATGTTCTGTTTTGTATTTGCCATGGGAATGGAGGCGGCTCCCTTTCTCCGACGGGTCGAAACGAGACGTCGTTGGAAAGTTGGCCATGCGACCAACCGTGAAGTTTTTTTTGAAGGCAAGAGAATTCTGGTCACAAGGTCCGGAATCGGCTTTAAAAAAGCTTTAGCGGCCAGCCAAAGCATTGGGGACAAGTCGCTGTCAATGGTCAGTGTGGGAACTTGCGGAGCCTTGGTAGAAGGTCTAAGACCCGGCCACATTCTCATAGCGAACGAGACTGTCCTTCAGGAAAACCCTAATGTCCGCTACAAGTGCTCTGAAGCGCTCGTGAGTAGTTTGCAGCTAGCGTGTTCGCGGGCCGGAGTTGAATATCGGGTAGCTCCGATAGTAACGGCCTCAAAACCCGTGTTTGCTCGTTCCGATCGGGAAACGCTACACAGGAATTCAGGGGCGCACGCCGTTGACATGGAAAGCCACGCCATAGCGATTGGGGCATCATCAGCAGGGTCGGCTTTCGGGGTAATCCGGGTGGTGTCAGATGGAATTGAAGCGCCACCTCTTCCGGACCAAGCCATACTAAAAAATTGGCGCAAACAATTGAGCAAAATCCACGAAAATGTTTGGCCTTTAATTCGATGGTGGAGTTTTCTCAGGACATTTCACAAATCAATAGGCATGTTGGACGAGCCACTAGTGGAATTGACCAGGATCCAGGGGGCTTTCTCTTCACATGATGTCGTCCGGTTGCGTTCTGATTGATGTTGAGGTCATGAAGCGCCGGCCTGTATTCATCAAAAGATTTGTGCTAGAAATGGAGAAGCGCCACTCGGATTTCATATAAATAGCATTTTCGTTAAACTGTAATGAGGAGTCAAGTTGGATAATCAGAGCCTAATCCCAACCCACAATCCTAGAGAACGTGTTTTTGAGTGCTCTGTCTATTATGAAGACACTGATTGTATGAGTGTAGTATACCATGCGAATTACTTGAAGTTTCTGGAACGCGCCCGTTCAGAATACGTATTCGACCGACTTGGAGTTGGTATCGTAGATTATCACAACCGTGGTTACCTATTCATGGTTCATAAGATCGAAATTGCGTACCATGCGCCTGCCAGGCTAGGAGACGTCCTTGCGATTAGAACATGGATAGAGAAAACTACTACCTTTAGACTGGTAGTCAAACAGATCATAATCAGAAAGGGACAGCCCAGAGATTATCTGGTCACTGCGACGGTAACCCTTGTAGCGGTGGGTGATGATGGACAGTTGCTGGAGATTCCTTCCGAGTTTCACAAACTTTAGGTTATGTTGACGCGAGGAGTTGGCGATATCTTGTTTGTGGTTGCACAGTATTTTTTTAGCCTCACGAGTTCGAGAGTTAGAAAACTCACCTTTGTTATTCCCTTGGTTGTGTTGACTTTTGTCTCAGAGACTTTTTCTTCAATAGCTCAAGAGCGTCTAGTGACGAAAGTGATACGGGTTTCGGGTCTTCGGGGGCAGATACAAAATTTTTCTTCAGCCGTTCTAGCAACCATCCCTGCAGATATTTTTCCGGATAACCGCACACGTTTTGATTTCAATGAGAAGCTCAAGGATGAGATCAATCCCAAGGCTCTGCTGGAAGTTGTGGAAAACTCGTTTGAAGAAGAATTGGATACAGAGAAACTTGATCAAGTTATCAAATTTTATGAATCTAACACGGGTAGAAAAGTGGGACGGGCTCAAACAGAAGCTTTATCCTCAAACATTATCAAGGCTATCCGCGAAGGCAGAAGAACGGCTTCCAGTCTTGACGACGAAAGGCGTCAGATTATTGAGCGGCTGATCAGCGTCCAGAGGGTTTCTGAAAACAACATTTTGTTTAGAGGGTTGATTATTAAGTCGTTGGGGTCTGCAAATCTGTATGATCCATACGGAAGTAACCTGGAAAATGAGACAAAGAAAAAATCCATCCAGCCATCAAGGGCCAACGAACCGGATTCATTAGCGCAAACAGCGCTAGTGTGTTTTGCTTACACTTATCGATCGCTAAGTAGTTCGGATCTGGATTCCTTCCTGGAATTCGAGGAATCGGAAACAGGGCAGTGGTTCAACAGTAAAGTGTCCAAAGCTTTTCAGCAAATTGTTGTCATCGCTGTAGGTTCTCTGGATAAGTGTATGAAAAATATTGGGCGCGGCTCGAAGAAAGAATAAACTGGGCTTATAACTTTTGAAAGCCTGCTATCGTGCAGTTTCTTATGAATATTAGTAAAACGAAAAAACTGATTCTAGAAATAACCGGGCTCCTTGCAGCCATTCCTACGCTGGTAATTGTCCTGAGTCTATTGTTTCAAGGTCATGTGACGGCAAAGGAATCGAATGCGTTTAGAATCTATAAAGATCCATTGGGGCGATTTTCTTTAAAATTCCCGATCACGATGAAAGTTCGCGAGATCAGCGCTAATGAAGTGAACATCTATCATCCGAAAGCATCATTCAGAATCAACGTGTCAATAGAAAAGAGTTTGAAAAAGGGTAAGCCTGACGCTGCTGCTTTCATAAAAGCGTTTAAGCAAAATTTCAAGTTAGAAACAAAAGATCCTCAAATTATAAAAGAGGGGGCAGTTCACGGCATGGGGGGCGCCCAAGCGTTTATCATATACTCTTATACAGACAAACGAGGGATCAGATTAACCCAACTGTGCCAATACTACTCCACTGAGAGTCGATTTCTTCAACTAATAATTTCAGACAGGGCCGAAGGCTTCAAAAACCTGGAGTCGGTAATATCTGAAATTCACGCATCGTTGAGGATCTTGAAACCCAACCTGGATTGATTCTTTCTACACATATCCGAGAAATTCAAAAATGAACGACTTTCAATTGGTTTCAGATTTCCAACCTCAAGGTGATCAGCCTCAGGCGATTCAGAAGTTAGTAGCTGGGGTAAACTCAGGAGTAAGGACTCAGGTTCTGTTGGGGGTGACAGGCTCCGGCAAAACATACACCATGGCCAATGTGATAGCGCAATCAGGAAAAACATCTCTCGTCCTCGCCCCTAACAAGACACTCGCTGCACAGTTGTTTAATGAATTTAAGGACCTTTTCCCTCATAACGCCGTAGAATATTTTGTATCATACTACGACTACTATCAACCAGAGGCGTATATCCCGCAATCGGACACTTTCATCGAGAAGGATTCAAGCATTAATGAGACGATCGACAAGATGAGGCATTCAGCCACCAGGTCTCTTCTAGAGAGAAAGGATGTCATCATTGTCGCCTCTGTCTCGTGTATCTATGGGCTGGGTTCACCAGAAGCATATCAAAATATGCTGGTCCATCTCATACAGACAGAAGAGACCGACCGCGACGAAATCCTCAAGAAGCTAGTGGAGATCCAGTACTTGCGTAACGACTTAGATTTTCATAGGGGGACTTTCAGAGTACGCGGCGACGTTGTAGAAGTCTTTCCAGCTTATGAAGAAGACCGAGCCATTCGAGTTGAGTTTTTCGGGGACACTGTAGAAGCCATTTCGGAGATCGATCCGCTAAGGGGGAAAGTAATCCGCAAGCTTGACAGGATTGCCATTTATCCAGCTAGCCACTACGTTACTGAAAAATCAAGACTAATTAAATCAGTTGATCTAATCCTTGAGGAGATGCGTGACCGTGTGGAGTTTTTCAGATCAACTGGTAAATTTATAGAGGCGCAGAGGATCGAAGAACGGACCAGATTCGACGTCGAAATGCTGAAAGAAATGGGATACTGCAATGGGATAGAGAATTATTCGCGGTATTTGACCGGGAGGGCCCCCGGACAACCACCACCTACCCTGCTGGAATACTTTCCAAAGGATTCCCTGTTCCTGATCGATGAATGTCACGTGAGCATACCGCAACTAAGGGGCATGTATCGCGGTGACCGCTCTCGAAAGCAAACTCTGGTCGATTACGGGTTCAGGTTACCCAGCGCTTTGGATAACAGGCCCTTAACTTTTGAGGAATTCGATGCGTTGGTCAATGAAGCGATATTTGTGTCGGCCACACCAGGGCCATATGAATTGGCTGAAGCAAACGGTCACATAGCTGAACAAATAATAAGGCCAACAGGGCTAATAGATCCGGCCATTCAAATTCGCCCGGCCTCAGATCAGGTAGATGATCTGCTTCACGAAATCAGGAGAAGAGTAGAAAAGAATCATAGAGTCTTGGTAACAACGTTAACCAAGAAAATGGCTGAAGATCTTACTGAATATTATGCAGGGCTTGGTGTCAAGGTGCAGTATCTGCACTCTGAGATTCACACAATCGAAAGAATGGAAATTATTCGCGATCTTAGATTAGGCAAGTTTGACGTGTTGATCGGTATCAACCTACTACGAGAAGGCCTCGACATCCCGGAGGTTTCTCTAGTAGGCATACTTGACGCGGATAAAGAAGGATTCCTCAGATCTGAACGATCCTTGATACAAACAGCCGGCAGGGCTGCCAGAAATATAGACGGATTGGTAATCCTTTACGCCGACACTATTACGAACTCGATACAGAGAACAATTGATGAGACTAGCCGACGCAGAAAACTTCAAATGGAGTTCAACGCGGAACACAATATAACCCCGGAAAGCATTCGAAAGAATATCAACGACATATTGTCATCTCTGTCTGAACAGGACTATGTCACCGTAGATTCTTCGGAAAAACAAAGATCTGAAATTAGAGTTAGTGAAATTCCAAGCACTATCAAGAGGCTTACCAAGGAAATGTTTGCGGCTGCTAAAAATCTTGAATTCGAAAAAGCGGCTGAGATAAGGGATCAAATCCGTGACCTTGAAAGAACAGCCATAAAATTTGGAGCGGCCTGATTGGGTATTAAATTCACCCGGGCAGAGCCCTCATCCAAAAAGCTCCTCCGATTCTTCAATATCAGGCAATTGTGGCAAACAGCTCAAATCATTTAGGCCAAAGACCTGCAGAAATATTCTTGTTGTCGCGTAAAGCAGCGGCCGACCCGGCATATCATCACGACCTATGACGGCGATTAACTCCCTCTCTATTAGATTCTTAATGGAACTGGAGCTTTCCACTCCTCTTGTTTGTTCTATTTTGTGCTTTGTTACCGGTTGGTTATAGGCCACTATGGCCAGTGTCTCCAACGCGGCCCGACTCAAACGCCACGGTTTCAGATCCTTCAGGGCCTGAATCCAGGGAGCGATTTCCGGCAAAGTTCGAAATTGATATCCATTATCGACACGGGTCAGGCAGAATCCCCCTCTTCGCTCCAGGTACTCGTTTTCCAATTCATCGAGAGCCGTCTGAATCTCATCCTTAGATGCCTCGGAAACAACCTTCCTTATAGCTTCAATGCCTATTCTATCTGAACTGGAGAAAATCAACCCTTCAATTACTGATTTCAGCCGGCGTTCGTCCAATTCTCTCCCAATCCTTTTAAAAGATTCCAGTCCCACGTTCATAGCACATGGAATACTGATTTGTCGCGTATTATTTGATGCCGGGACATTTTATGTTACAATCAGCTAACCTAACACCAGTAGCGAAAATTCAAGGAAAAGGTTTTAATATGAGATTTGTCGAAGACAATCCCAAAGGAATTAGGAGCGCTGAAATCGTCGTAGGAATTCCTTCGCTAAATGAGGCCGACTTAATATCCTTTCCGACTCAGCAAGCGGATCGTGGTCTCACAAAATATTATCCTGAAAAGTCCGCGGTAATTGTAAATGTCGACAACCACTCCCCGGACAATACCCATCGATCATTTATGAGTACGGCTACAGAAACCCCCAAGATTTATATCTCCACTGAAGAGGGCGTTACAGGAAAAGGTAACAATTTAAGAAACCTTTTTCAAAAGGCCTTGGAACTTCAAGCTAGAGCAGTGTTAGTGATTGACGCTGATCTTCAGAGCATCGCTCCCATGTGGATTAGAAACCTTGCAGAGCCTTTGTTCGACGAATATGATTTTGTAGCGCCTTTGTATATACGCCACAAATATGATGTCACTGTTACAAACAGCATTGCCTATCCTCTGACAAGGGCGCTGTATGGCCGTCGTGTTAGGCAGCCTATAGGAGGAGATGTCGCGTTTTCAGGACGAGTCGCTAGGTCTTTTGTCGATTGTGACATCTGGAATGAGGCTATAGCCCATTTTGGAATTGATGTCTGGATGACAACAAACGCTGTAAAAAAGCATGGATCAATAATTCAATCATTCATGGGAAGACCGAAAGTACACAAACTTAGGGACATTGACTCACAGGTGGGCATGCTTTTCGAAGATGTTGTCGGAACGATGTTTGAACTGATGGTCAATTTTGATTCTTTTTGGAAAGACGTCAGATGGAGCCGCCCCACTGCTGTTTTCGGTTTTGGGCTTGGTGACATGGAAGTTCCTCCTCCAGTAAATGTGGATACACATCAGCTATGGGACAAATTTGTTACTGGGGCCCGTCAGAAATGGGAGCTGTACTCCGCTGTCCTGGAAGTAGAGGACCTCAACAAGCTGGAGGAAGTTATGGACATCCCTGCTATGGGGTTTGAATTTCCATCTGGGCTATGGGCCAAGTTAATCTACGACTTTGCTATTGCATACAGACAAGCGTCTATAGACCGGGGAGAGTTAATCAGATCCATGATTCCGCTACATTATGGCAAGACATTGTCTTTTGTGATTGAAACTGAGGCCATGAACAATCAACAGGTGGAAGAGTTTATTGAGGATCAGTGTCTACAATTTGAGAAAACAAAGCCCTACCTGCTTGAGCGATGGGGTTAAACGCTGAATTGACTACAACTAAAGCCTTGCAAAAAAAAGGAATGGTTTCTGTTCCCGTAAAGGAGCCTGATAAATGCCCAAGATTCTGATTGTGGACGATGAAGAAGGCATAAGAATGCTGTATTCCATGGAACTTCAGGATGAAGGATACGACGTGATCACCTTACCTGATGGAAACGGACTATTAGAGGTCATAGAAAAAGAGGATCCCGACTGCGTCATCATGGACATTAAAATGAAAGAATTCAGCGGTTTGGATCTGTTGCAACAGGTGAGAAAACGCCATTATAATCTACCGGTTATTCTGAATTCTGCATATTCCAGTTTCAAAGTTGATTTGAAGAGTGTAGCGGCTGATTACTATGTCGTAAAAAGCTCGGACTTGACTGAGCTAAAAGAGAAATTAAGATTAGCGCTAGAGAGTAGAATTCCGTGAGCCGTATGTCGGTAAACCACTTCATCTCATGGCATTTGCAGCCGATTAGCCGTTGATTTCTCTCGGGAGTTCAGTTTGACGCTTATTCTGATGCAAAATGTGACCAAGATATATCAAACAGGAGCAGTTTCGCTGGTCGCATTAGATGACATAAATTTATCCATAGATTCTGGCGAGTTCTTGTCTATCATGGGGCCATCCGGTTCCGGAAAATCTACATTGATGAACATTCTTGGCTGTCTGGATGTCCCAACTGGAGGAGGGTATTTTCTTGACGGAGAAAACGTGTCCTCTCTCGACAGAAACCAACAGGCGGATTTACGGAATAGAAAAATAGGATTTGTTTTTCAGGGTTTTAATTTACTCCCACGGGTCAGCGCAATGCGCAATGTGGAATTGCCTTTAATTTATAGTGGATCAGGATCATCGTTGCGAACCCAATGCGCTCTGCAAGCATTGCGATTGGTTGGCCTGGGAGACAGAGCGGAACATTTGCCAACTCAACTGTCAGGAGGACAGCAGCAAAGGGTAGCAATAGCGAGGGCGCTGGTAAATGATCCTGAAATTATTTTAGCGGATGAACCTACCGGTAACCTGGACAGCAAGACGAGCGCCGAAATAATTTCCGTTTTCAGACAGCTTAACCAAGAACATAAAATCACTTTTATCATGGTAACTCATGATCCAGAAGTCGCCGAATTGACTGATAGGGTAATTCACATCCGTGACGGTAGAATCGCTGGAGATTTGACTCGAACCTAAAAGTTAGAGAGGGGATTCGTAATGGAAAATGGATTTGCCACCCCTGAAGTGTCACCTATCTTATCTAATGGGGCTAGGGGTTCAAACGCCCTTTATTCCACCGATCCGGCCGATTTCAGGTACATGAGTGTCAATGTTCCCTGTCAATCGGCCTGCCCGGCCTTGACAAACATCCCCGCTTATATACGCGCCCTCTACGAGAGCAAGTATGAATTGTCTTATGAAATAAACAGGATGGTAAATTTATTTCCTGGCGTTTTAGGCAGAATCTGTTCGCGGCCTTGCGAACTAAAATGCCGACATGGGGAGTCCGAATTAGGACAGCCTGTGAATATCTGTCACATAAAGAGGGCAGCGTCAGATCTTAGGGCCGCCGGTCACGCTTACCTGACGCCCAGGTTCGCTCCGATCGGCAAGAGAGTATGTATAGTAGGGTCCGGTCCCGCAGGCATGGCGGCCGCCCACGATCTGGCCATAATGGGGTTCGACGTGTTGGTCTATGAAGCTTGTGAAGAACCTGGCGGAATGCTCAGGTATGGAATCCCTGATTTCAGGCTACCACCGGATATCTTGAACGACGAAATCCGAAACATTTTGCGATTAGGCGTATCTCTAAAAACTTCGGTCAGAGTAGGGACAGACATAAAGTTTGAATCGCTCCTGAATGATTTTGACGCTGTTCTTGTGGCTACTGGTTGTTACGGCCCGATCAAGCTGGAAGTCCCTGGAGAGGAGTTATACGGGGTTTACCCTGGTCTTGAATTCGTGATGGATATCGCTTCGGGACGGAAAACGACGGTGGGAGAAAAAGTTATTGTGATCGGCGCGGGTTTCACAGCTTTTGACTGTTCCAGGCTTGCGCTCAGATCGGGAGCCAAAGATGTTTCCATCTGTATTCGCGGATTTGAAGAGGATCTTCGCGTCACAAGTGATGAAATCCTGGAGGCTAAAAGGGAGGGTATAAAGATAAGGTCACTGGTCGTCTCAAAACGTGTAGTTGGGTCTGAAAAGGTCCAGGGAATTGAGTTCCTGAGAACTCGACCTTCAGAAAGAGCCCCAGGCGAACGCCGGAAGGTTGAACCAATACCCGGGAGCGAGTTTATTCTGGAAGCGGACTCAATCATAGTAGCGATAGGACAGGCTTCCGAGACATTTAACGGCCCTGGCGCAAAGACTGACAAAGGGGTTCTTTTAGCCAATAGTAAAACGTTTCAATCCTCATTACCAAATCTGTACGTTACCGGCGACTACCTTACAGGACCAACTACCGTAATTGAATCAATAGCAAACGGACGAAGAGCTTCGGAAAAAATCGCGGAAGACCTGACCGGAAAAAAATTCAAGGAATGGGCTGTTAGAATTCAGGATGCGCAAATCACTGACAGGGAACGAGTTTGGGATTTCATTCCCAGAACCGAAATACCGACACTGTTACCAGTGAAGGATCGTTTACAGGATGACGGGACTGTAGAGGTGGAAACCGGTTATTCCGCCAAACAAGCTTATGAAGAATCTAAACGATGCTATTTATGCTACCTTCATTATGAAATCGATGTGTCAAAGTGCATTTATTGTAGATATTGCATAGACAATGCGCCACGGGACTGTATCAAGCTTGCAAAACAAATCACTACGGATGAAGTCGGAGCCGTAAAAAATATAGTCGAAACAACCAAATGGTCTGAAGTAAACGCCATAGTTATCGATAACTCCAGGTGCATCCGTTGTGGAGAGTGCGTGAGAGTTTGCCCGGTTGATTGTATTTCCGTTTCTCGGGTTGAGCTTTTGGAACGACCTCTCGTGTAGGAGTCAGAAGTATGAGCGTACAGCGTTTTGTAATTATTGGAAACGGTCCGGCCGCAAACAGCGCTGCCGACAGTCTTCGCGCAAAATCCCCTGAATGCAAAATCACCCTGCTCAGCAAAGATCCGTTTCGGAGTTACCTACCCCATCTGTTACCTGATTTCATAGCCGGAGAAATTAAAGAAAATGATTTGTACTTCAGGCCCTATTCCTATTACAAGGACAGGGACATCGTCCTGCGTCTTGGTCAGCGGGCAGTAAATGTCGATTTCTCAAAACGTAATGTTGTGCTTGAATACAAAGAATTGATTCCGTTTGATGGACTTATTGTGGCTACAGGAGGGAAACCTCGTATTCCTGAACGATTCCAATTGTTCGAAGACCTTATGCTCACTCTGAAAACACCTCAGGAAGCCAAAAAGTGGATCCAGATACTTGAAAGCGCAGAGAGCGTTCTGATTTTTGGTGGTGACTTGACTTCACTCAGTTTTACCAACGCCCTTTTGAAATTGGGAAAAAGAGTGCGGTTCATACTTAACGAAGACGCCTTCTGGCCTGCGCCTCTGGATGAAGCTCTATATAACCAGTTAACGGACTGTCTTG
Organism: Desulfomonilaceae bacterium; assembly: GCA_041662605.1. Taxonomy (NCBI): domain Bacteria; kingdom Pseudomonadati; phylum Thermodesulfobacteriota; class Desulfomonilia; order Desulfomonilales; family Desulfomonilaceae; species Desulfomonilaceae bacterium. The sequence continues at coordinate 12,227 of JBAZSD010000026.1, read as the reverse complement.
AGAAACGAGGGGTAGAAATTGTTCACTGTGGAAAAATAAGGCGATTGACTAGATTGCGGGAGGATCTTCTGGAAGTTGAGACAGATAAAAAAGCCTTACAAACCGGTGTAATCGGCGCGTTTTTTGGGTTAGTTCCAGATGTGGGTTTTCTGGTTAAGACCGGGCTAGACATTGATCGCGGAGTTCTGGTTGATGAGTATTTGAAAACAAGGTTTGCGGACGTTTTTGCGGCTGGGGACTGCGCCCAGGTTTATCATCCCGTGTTGAAGGATTACTGGGTCTCGATTGGTTATGAGAATGCGGCGTCCCTTGGTGGGACAGCGGCTCTCAACTTGCTGGGCTCTCGAATGGAAGTTGCGGTTGAACTCGCTAGTCTTCTGGACGTCGGGGGCATCAAAGTAAACACATCCTGGTGGACGGAGTTCTAAGATGTCCGAAGTCGACTTTACGGTTGAAGTCTGCGGTATGGCGGGAGATGGAACTATCGCCGCTGGTGGCCTGATCAATGAGGCAATGTCTCTTGGAGGTTTCTCGGTTCTGGGTTTTGACTCTTACCCGGCTGAAATTAGGGGTTTCGGGCGTTGCGTAACAAAATCCAGAATTGGGTCAACTGATATTGTGGCTTTAGGAGAGCAGACGCATGCTTTGATCTCTCTAAATGATGAGCAATCCAGATCGAGGGCCGTATTTCTGGATGATCACGCTCTTGTTTTCTTTGACAGTAATCCCCCTTCGTACGTGTCGGAAGAAAAATCGTTGCTTTCCACACTCTCCAACAACGTTGAAGTATTCGGACTACCCTTCGGTGATTTGGCTGTAGCCAGTGGCGCCGCTCGGAGCAAAAACCTCGTGGCGCTTGGGGGATTCGCCGCGGTCACGGGTATTGATCCAAGTCTTTTCCGACAAGTAATTCTCAAAAAGTTTAAGGCCAAGGGAGATCGAATTGTAGACATTAACATCAAGAGTTTTGACGCGGGTTATGATTATGCGCTTGAAAAATTCCATGACAGGCTCAAAAATTGGTTCGCTAAATCTGGGACTCAATACGATTCCGACAAGGTGATGATGTCCGGAAATCAGGCAATAGGCATGGCGGCTATCGAAGCCGGTTTGAAGCTGTATTTCGGATATCCGATCACGCCCGCTACTCCAATCATGGAATACCTTGCAAAATGGCTGCCTGAAAAAGGGGGACGCGTCGTTCAGATGGAAGACGAGATTTCCTCCATTGGAGCGGTGCTTGGGAGCTTTTACGCCGGCGAGCGAGCCATGACGGCTACCAGTGGACCGGGATTCGCTCTGATGACTGAATTAATAACCCACGGAGTGATGGCTGAAATCCCTGCGGTCATAATTGACGCTCAACGAGCTGGCCCTGCCACAGGGCTCCCAACGAAAACCGAACAGTCGGACCTCCACGCCGCTGTTTTTGGCGGACCTGGCGATTCCGCCAGAATCGTTATCGCTCCAACCAACGTGGAGGAATGTTATTATATGGTTCTAAAATCCTTCCAGTTAGCTGAAAAATACCAGACACCTGTCATTGTCTTGACAGATTTTTTTCTCGATAACAGGGTCGAAAATTTGCATACACCGAGGGCTTCCGACGAGCTTAGAGCTTGCTGGAATGTTTTCCCGGACGAGTCTCCAGGAAACCGTTATCTTCGTTATGAGGACACTTCATCCGGAATTTCTCCCAGGGCAATTCCGGGCATGCAAGGATATAATTATACAGCGACCGGTCTGGAGCATACCGAGAGTGGATCTCCGGATTATTCTTCAGAAATCCATACAAAAATGACGGAAAAACGTCATCGAAAAATTCGAAACGCTTTGGAAGATCTTCAACAGCCTACCGAATTTTTTTCAAGCGATCAATTGGATGTCGGAGTCATCGGTTGGGGATCAACTTTCGGTTCAGTACTAGAGGCTGTCGCAAAGTCCAAAAAAAACGGGTTTAGGGTCGGAGCCCTCAAGATTACGTCGATATTCCCTTATCATTCAGACATCATTAAAGCTTTTATGGCTAAATCAGGATTCGTTTTGATACCGGAACTGAACTATGAGGGTCAATTGGCCAACCTGTTAGAGCGCCTTAATTCAAAGCCGGTGGAGCGCTTGAATTTGGTCACAGCGACGCCAATTCCACCATCTGCGATCCAAAAAAGGATTGAAGAGCTACTGGAGGTAGGAGCCTGATGAAAACACCAGCCAAGATTTTAGCTGCGCAGGTGAGTCGAATTGAAGAGTCAGGAAGATTTTACCCCCGGTCTGAAGCTCTACCTACATGGTGCCCAGGTTGCGGCTACTTCGGAATCCATCAGGGTATAGTCGACTGTATATCCAGTTTGGGCTTGCCTCTACACGAGATCGTGACTGTTTCCGGAATAGGCTGCGCAGGCCGCTATCCTTTCTTTTCAAAGACTTATGGGCTCCACACTGTTCATGGCAGAACTCTCCCTGCCGCAACCGGCATAAAGCTGGCGAAACCAGGACTGACAGTTTTCGCAATCGGAGGCGATGGAGATGGCTTAGCTATAGGAGGCGGGCATTTGCCACATATCGCCAGAAGGAATATAGACGTAAATTATGTTCTTTTTGATAATTCCATATACGGGCTGACCAAAGGACAACCCTCCCCCACTTCGCCTTTAGGCTCCAAGACCAAAGCCAGTCCATATGGAACGGTGGACCAACCTTTGAACGCAACCCTTATGGCTCTGACCTATGGGGCCTCTTTTGTAGCGCGTCTGTTCGCAGGCGATCCTAAGGGCATTACAGACGCCCTCATTCAAGGGGTACAGAACCCAGGCTTTTCAGTTTTTCACGTTTACACTAGTTGCGTTACCTTTGATAAAACCTTCAAGACCTGGACAAATCTCAAGAAATGGGTTCATCCTTTACCTGCCGGCTATGATCCTACGGATATTCACGTCGCGTTTGATCAAGTTTTGAAGGACGACTTTAGTATGGGAATCATTTACAGAAGAAAAAATTAACTAATTGGTTCATATTTTAAACATATCTAACTCATATAATATGTATTTATATCAATAGCAATGTGATGTCATTTCCCCAATGATTTTAGAGTTCAACCTAATCATTTCGCGTTTTTTGCGCGATGCCCCTCGGTTCAGTCCTTAAATCGCGCTTTGAGCAACCAATCATGCCCCCAACTATCATAATAGACGCGAAATAAAATCGAATAAGCTAAAAATATTTTGACGTTGAGATCAATAATTTCTTGACTAGGCGCGAATGGAGTGATAGGAGCCCTCAACGAGGGATTGAACGCTTCCCGGACTACGGTCGAGCGCTCTAAATAGGTGCGCATTGGCTGGGCCCAGTTGGAAATGATTTGATTTCCTTTTTCTCGGGATTTCTAAAATAACAAATTTTTCGATTTTTGGGTTAAGTTAAAGGAGTTAGACATGCCTCAATGCTCGTCCCGCGCCCTCGCTGAGAACCTAACCGAAGTATCTGATTTTAACGGGAATTACAAATACTTAAAGAAGCTCTTGCAAGATTTGAAAGGCGAAAACAGCGATTCCATCAAAAAGGAATTGTTCGGAGATGCGGAGCCTGACAAACCTATCACCAAAAAGGACATGAAACAGCTTTTTAAGTGTTTGAGAAAAATTGAGGGCCATTATGAGGAATTATCCAATCCCCCTATTCCCAAGGAGCTGGAGAAATCCATACGAAAACGTTCAGAATCGGATTGGCTGCCTTGGGAGCAGGAGGCAATTCAGAAAATTGATGTCTGGCGGAACGAATTTGATGATAAGAAAAACAGGGTCCGAAGCTTGCTCGAATCTACCCTGGACAAAGTGAGGCGAGGAGAAAAGCTTTAGAGGGAGATCCGAACGATAGTCTGATGGGGAATCGGGACGAATACGGGAAAGCGCCGTCTATCTCTTTGTGAAATAAGCATTTGACAATGTTTTGTGTGATCCTATTTAAATGCTATAATTCCTGAAAGCTTTGATGTTGGGGCCCTTACGAGGGCCATTTTTCACAACTGGAAACATTGATGGGCCGGCAGAATTTAACTGTCCGGCCTTTTTTGACCGTAAATTTCACAGCAATTTTACGTACGAGTTAACATGGCCATCTAACTTGACTCACATCTATATAATGGTTAGTTTTTTTGGTGTACAAGATCGGCGCCTATTTCAGTAGGTTAACATCATTCAAGCTGTTCTTGCAGGACTTCTCATGAAACAAAAATCTCGGAACATTCTGGTAGCAGGGGAGGCGGGCCAAGGATTGGTAACACTTTCTCAAATCCTTACCAAGGCTCTGGTTAGGGCCGGCTACTACCTTGTCGTCACACAGAGCTACCAATCTCGCATTAGGGGTGGACACAACTCTTATGCTTTGAGGGTGTCTGATCAGGAGATCATCGCTCCCATAGAGACCGTTGATCTTCTTATTGCCTTGGACCAGAAATCAATTGACATCCACATGGGTGAACTTGCTCCAAGTGGCCTGGTTGTCGTTGATGAAAATATCTCCAGCAAAGATCACGACCGCATATTGAGGGCCCCGTTCTCAAAACTTGCCGATAATAAATTTAGTAATAGTGTGGCCCTAGGTATGGTTTCCGCTCTTTTGGGCTTGAAGGAAAATGAGACAAACGAAACTTTGAGAAGTTTTTTCGATAAACATGGGGCTGACGCCACGGAGCATAATATGGTCTCCTGTTCCGCAGGGTTTGATTGGGTCATGCGGCGAGGAGTTGATTTTCCAAAGCTTGCGCCGCCCAATCTTCAAAAGGACAGGCTCACTCTAAATGGAAATGAAGCTACTGCTCTAGGGGCAATTGCGGCTGGAATGAAATTCTTCTGTTTCTATCCAATGTCACCAGCCACATCAATAGCGACTGCGCTTGCGGAACACTCAGCGGAGATTGAAATCGCTCTGGAGCAGGCCGAAGATGAGATATCCGCCATAAACATGGCGATTGGAGCGTCGTTTTCGGGGGCGCCTAGCATGGTGGCAACTTCTGGAGGCGGATTCGCCTTAATGACCGAGGCTGTCAGTCTTTCGGGAATGACTGAAACTCCCGTGGTAATCGTGGTAGCGCAAAGGCCTGGACCGTCAACCGGTTTACCAACAAGGACAGAGCAGGCAGATCTAGAATTCGTATTACATGGTGGTCACGGGGAATTCCCCCGGGCTATTTTTGCCCCTGGAAATGTGGAACAGGCTTTCCACCTTACAAGATCAGCCTTCGAGGTGGCCAACAGATACAACACACCGGTTTTTATCCTGACGGACCAGTTCCTCGCCGATTCCTACCGTTCGGTTCAGTGTTTCGATCTCGCCAGTGTCAACCCAATCGATCCATGCGCAAATTCCAGTGCGGAGACTGATCCCCACCTGACGTATTTTCTAACCGAATCAGGCGTTTCACCTAGGAGTTTCCCCGGAATGACCACTAATTGCGTTAGAGCAAGCAGTTCTCAGGAACTCGTGGTCGCTGATAGTGACGAACACACTCAGGACGGCCATCTGACAGAAGATTTCTTAATAAGGATTTCAATGGTTGAGAAACGATTGAGAAAGTTTCAGGGAATTAAGTCTGAATGCGTCCCTCCGGATTACATTGGCGATTCAGAACCTGATTTACTGTTTATTTGTTGGGGATCGTCTCGAGGCTCAACGATTGAGGCTGCTGAGCAACTGAAAACAGAGGCGACAAGAGTTGGTGTACTACATTTCTCACAGGTCTGGCCTCTTGTACCGGAAACTTTTGTGAAGAAGATCACCTCTGCAAAGAAAACTATCGCTGTCGAGAGTAATGCCACGGCGCAATTCGCTCGGCTCATAAGGAGAGAAACTGGAATTGAAATTGGCGCCTCGATCCTTCGGTATGATGGCTTGCCCATAACGCCGGAATACATTGTTGCGCGAATCTGAACGTGAGGGATCAAACAAGATGGTAACTCTAGCTGAATATGGCGAATATGAAACTGCCTGGTGCCCCGGCTGCGGAAATCACTCCATCCTGAAAGCGATGAAACAGGCGCTTGTAGCCCTAAAACTGGAGCCTCACCAAGTTCTGTTTGTTTCAGGAATCGGGCAGGCGGCCAAGGCTCCGCATTACCTGAACGCTAATGTGTTTAACGGGTTACATGGTCGATCACTGCCAGTGGCTACTGGGGCCAAGATCTGTAATCCTGAACTGACGGTAATTGCAGAAAGTGGCGATGGTTGCAGTTATGGTGAAGGTGGAAACCATTTCCTGGCCGCAATCCGTAGAAACCCTAACATTACCATGGTTGTGCACAACAACCAGGTTTACGGATTAACAAAAGGTCAAGCCAGTCCAACATCAGAAACAGGTTTTGTGACTAAGAACCAACCGAAAGGGGCTTTTTCTGAACCGTTTAACCCAGTCGAGATTGCAGTGGCCATGAATGCCGGTTTTGTCGCGCGAGGGTTCTCCGGAAGAATCGACCATCTTGCCGGCCTCATTCAGGAAGCGATCAAACACAAAGGATTTTCTCTCTTGGATGTTCTTCAACCTTGTGTATCCTTCAACAAGGTCAATACGTTTGGATGGTACGATCAGCGCTGTTACAACCTGCCGGATGACTACGACAGTTCCAATCGGCAAGAGGCGCTTATTAGAGCGGAGGAATGGGGGGAACGGATTCCAGTCGGGGTTTTATATCGTAATCAAAGGCCGGTATATGAGGAAAATTTCCCTTTCGTAATGAATGGTCCTGCCGCCAAAACCAAGGTTGATATGCGCAAGGTTTCCGGAATTCTTGACCTTTACCGTTAGGCTTACAGTAAAGGCATCGGATATGATGTCAGAAATTATGAACGAATTCAAACAACGGGGATGACTCGGCGCTAGATTATAAAGAAGACGGACGATGATCCTGTCTCCTTTATAACCCGGCTTGAAACTCTGGCGCCAATTGAAGAAATTAACGTTTAGAAAACTGGAAGCTCGCTCTGGCCGATCGTTTGCCGTATTTTTTTCGCTCTTTCACTCTGGAATCCCTTGTGAGGAAACCTGCGCTCTTCAACATGGTCCTGTAAGCCAAATCTACCGCCAAAAGAGCCTTACTGATTCCGTGCTTTATTGCGCCGGCTTGACCGGACAATCCGCCTCCATAGACAGTGACAGTAACATCAAAACGACCGGCTGTTTGAGTCAATTCAAAAGGCTGCATTATGACCATTCTTGAAGTGGGTCTTCCAAAATAGTTTTCTACAGGCCTTTCATTTACAACAAGCTTACCGGAACCCGGTTTCAATAGAACTCTAGCTATTGCGTTTTTTCTTTTTCCGGTAGCATAAAAAGATTCTTGAGACATCTACGACTCCATGCTAAAAGTTGTAGGTTTGCGGCTGCTGAGCCTCATGGGGGTGAGTGTCCGAAGCGTAAATTTTAAGCTTCGCCAGTTGCGCTCGACCGAGGGTATTCTTCGGGAGCATACCTCTAACAGCCAGTCGAAACATCTTCTCAGGTTTCTGTTTGAGCAATGTTTCCGCTTTGATAGACTTCAATCCACCAGGATAATTGCTGTGACTATAATATGTTTTTTGCGTCAGTTTCTTACCCGTAAGTTTAACCTTGTCGGCATTGACAATTATGACGAAGTCACCGCTATCCATGTGGGTCGCAAACTGGGGCTTATTCTTACCACGCAATATTCTGGCGCATTCTACCGCGACTCGCCCCAAGACCTTGTCCTTGGCGTCAATTACAAACCATTTTCGTTCAACTTCCCCTTTTTTTGGGGTCCACGTTTTCATGTGACACCTCTCTGTAACTATAAACAATGATTTGTACTATTGGGTTATGAATTTGTCAAGCGATTTAGCGCCAAGATGTCATTGTTGAGTCTATCACAGGCTGAAGCATAATTCACCCAATAGCAATCTCTCACTTCTCCAGAATTTCATTTCTCAAGGTAAGGCGGCCCAAACTGTATCGGTTTCCATATGAAGCTTCAGGTATTACATGAACCACATAATTGTTCAATTCCGCCGATTCTAGAATTAATTTCTCCAGCGCTGGATTCTTGTTGTCGAGGAAAATGAAACCTGGCTTACCCTTTTTCATTAGCTCAACGATCTGTTTTCGCGTGTTTGGCCACGCAACTTCCTCGGGCGCCCCAGACCGAAGCGTCTCGACTGTAGGTAAACCAGTCAAATAACGAATAATCCTAGGATTCATGGTCAGGATGGACTGCCCGTTCGAGTTCGCCTTTAGCCAACGCGCAGCCACAAAAAAAGGCTTGTCCCGGTTTGATTCGGCTCCTCCTGACTCTACAGCCGATCGTGCCCCAGCGATGGTAACAATATTTTGTCCAACATTTGTGACCAACAGTACACAAGAAACAATGACTAGAACCCGCCTAGGCGCAAACCAATCAGCGCGCTTGTCCCCCAACTTGGAACTCAAAAGCCTGAAAATGATGACAATTCCCTGAAATAAAAAAAGCAGTAAACCCGGAATTAACAATAAAAGGTATCTGCTCCCCGCCGAGCTTAGCGCTAATCCTCCGTATTGCACGGCCGTCAGATAAGTGAACAGTCTTTCTCCGCGTCTCCACGAAGAAACGAATCCAACAAGCGCTAACAAGACGATAATGATTTCCAGGAATCCGGTCCTTATTGTAACCCCGGCCAGCGCAGTAGCCGTTTCAGGGATATATTCCCAGACAGCCCCCAGAATTACGGCGCACTGAGTGCCTATCCCCCGCCCCGTAACAGCGTCAATGTATGCTCCTTCGTTATAGGACACAGGATAACCCATCTTGTGCAAGCACCACAATGATGGGACAAGAAAAGCCATAACGACAAAAACAATGACTGCTCCGATTCTCTTCATGAAAGTCTGCGCCGTCCACGGAGAAAACAGAAACAGACCTGATGAAACCGGCAATCCCCATCCATTGATTCTAACAAGAGCTGGAATTCCTGTAAGCAAAGATCCGAACATCATCGATCCCCAGGAATGAAAGCCTCTTTCCTGCTTACTGGCCCAAATGAGCGCTAGCAAAGCCACACAGGTGAATAACGTGTCTGATGTAGTAAAGGTGGAATTAACCAATAGTGTGTTGCTAACAGCGAACAGGCCCCCTATGATCAAGGCCAAGTCTGGCCCAAGTAATCTTAAAACCAACATGTATCCTAAACACCCCGTTACAATGCCAAGCAGTGACATCATCACGCGGTAAACCAGGAAACTGGGGCCGAACAATTTTGCAGCTATAGAAACCAGAAAGGGATAACCAGGGGGAACATAAGTGTGCCATTCCCCGTTGAATTTGTAACCGGCCCCTTTCGCCACAGATTCTCCGAGTTCCAGGTACAATGCGCTGTCGGGGGAAGTTTTCCATGAGCTATTAATTATGGTTAAGAAACAAATTGCTACAAGGAGAGCTAAGACTAGTTCTTTTTTGATCGAGCTTATACCGCGCGCTGCTTCGACTAATTCTGGAAAGTATTTGAAATAAGGATACTTCAATCTTGAGTCCCATATTAAAATATAATTAGATATATGATATCAACATATTAGTAACCTTAGCTATTGCATTATTGAAATATACATAAAGCCTATTATTATCTGTTGATCATTTTTAATCTGATAAAAACATCATTAGTATATAAAAATCCACTGAATTATGTTGACAGCAAATTTTGAATGGTGTTTAACACAAATGCGGGTTCTGGGTGAAACCACACGATTATGAAGCCGCTGATAAAGAGAGACCTCTAAAAGCACGAAAACGGCATCTAAATGGCCGTTCGCGTGTGTTCCACTGGGATGGAATTATAATGAAAAAGAAGCGCTTCTCTCTTATCACAAGAAAAATGTCTGTCAACAAAAAAATACCTGTTACCCAGCTTCCGAATTAGTGGGCTAGGCCTTTTCCGCGTTCTTTTGAATCCTTTCTCCCTCTCTGGTCACCACTTCTTTGTCCCTCGAATTCCAGCCTTCGTCATTGAATGCTTAGTAATTCGTTCAAATTGACGCCGAATTTCTTCGTCAAATACAAGTTGAGGAATTCCATTATTGTAGGCTTAAATGGCTGTCGGACCAGTGACATTCCAGCTTGTCTTGGGGTCCTCCCACCCTTCTTAACATTGCAGATTCTGCAGCAAGCCACTACATTGTTCCAGCGGTTTTCTCCCCCTTGAACTTTAGGAATAATATGATCTACGGTCAACTCATTGGAAGCAAAATAATGACCACAATACTGGCAGGTGAAAACATCCCGAACCAGGACATTTTTTCTGGAAAATGGGACCTCTCTACGATACATCTGTCGAATGAATTTGAGGAGCCTGATTACGGCAGGAATCCGAAAAGTCCTTGAAACAGTCCTGACTACACTGTCGGATTCTTTTATTACTTCCACCTTTCCACTAAACATTAATGTCATGGCTCGTCGCCAAGAGACCAGCCCCATAAACTCATAGCCCGCGTTAAGTACGACTACCGCCTCCATGGATGACATTTCTTGCAAGCCTCGTATTGGTCGGAAACCGTAAATATATTCTTATTTTTTCGTGTACTCTTTTACAAATTGGGGGCGAGGAGTGTCAAGAGCAAACTCCGCCCTCTTTTGTGTAGGTCTGGCATATGAATCTGAAGCTTCTCAAATCATGAGGACTTCAGCCTGATCTTGTGCCCAATCAGGTCTATTTCCAGTAACTCGGCTTCAACAGATAGTTTTTCGCCGAATATACTTCTCAGCGTTACCTTCCCAGATTCAGGAATTAAAGAACCCACACTTTCCATAACCAGCTCTTCTTTGCCATCGCGCAATAAGTAAGCGTTTGACTCGCACATTGTTTATAACCTCCATACAGGGCGTCTATCCATAATCATCCCCATAACTTTATCGCGTCTGTAGGACACTTCTTCTCACATTCCAGGCAGGATATGCATTCCTCAGGGGCTCCCTCAAACACCCCGTGCTTGGAAACGCCATGCGTTGTTTCCATGGGACACACTTTGTTACAAACACCACAATCTGTGCAATCTTTGTTCCGCTGGGGAAACACAGCGGCGAAGCGGTTGAACGGGGCAAGGATGGCGCCTAAAGGACACAGCGTTTTGCAAAAGAAACGGGGATGCCCCATTGCCGCAACTACTATGGCGAACAATATCGCAAGTCTAACACTCAGCGAAATCACATCAGTAGTCCCGTTGATAATCGCCCACGGGATTGCGGACTCAATGGTCGCCACAGGGCATAGCCTACAGAAATAAGCCGGAAAAGCCGGTGTAAGAAAAAAGGGAACAGCCACGACCAAGCCCGCGAATACACCGTACTTGATAAAACGTGTCCAACGAGGAATGTCGAATTTTATATAAGGAATCTTGTATAAAAGGTCTTGAGCCAGGCCAAACGGGCACACCCAGCCACAGAATAATCGACCAACCGTCAAACCGGCGAGGGCCACTATTCCTACCACACTCAGGGGAATCAGTCCCAGACCCACAAATTGGCCGATGATTCCTATCGGACAGGCAAATATCGCGGTCGGACAGGAATGACAGTTAAGGACGGGGAAACAAACTGTTTGCCATTGAAATACACCAAGATTCAGTAAAGCCAGACAGGCTAGTTGAACTTTGAGCCTGATTTTTCCCACGAACAATTCTCCAGAAATTTGTTTTTTTGAGCTGCCTGCTGAACGTCCACGACGTTCCTGTTCAGATTCAGGTTGGACACGGAATACGGCCTTTTAGCATGCGCAGGTCAGGATAGCTTGAAATCAATTTTCCATCTTTGTAGCGTTTTATGCCTTCGAATGTCATAGCCCTCACTACCTCAGGTTCGGTGAACCACTGGGATTCGGGTTTAAAATCTTGAGAAGCGCTTTCATATCCCGGAATCTTTATTGTGATGCCCACGTTTTTCAGTTTGTCGAATTTTTCCAGGTTGTCGTAAACTAAAAATTTCCGGAAAAACCCCCCATACACCGTCATGAAAAGGCTTATAACTATGAGACATAATAATAGCGTTTTTCGTATCACGGGCTTTCCCTACGTCAAACTTCTTTAGACTAAAGATAACTAAGCACGCGTTCCTACCTGTGTCAACAGGATGCAAATACCAAAATCCACCACGCGATTTTGGCGGGGAGTGATTCTCGGCTTTTTCACGACCGTTGGAGGGCTAGCCTTGGTTTTTCGTCGGGTCGACAGACCCAAGACTCAACTTTTTAAGGGTCTGTATCCT
>JBAZSD010000025.1 GCA_041662605.1 Desulfomonilaceae bacterium | reverse complement strand
TAGCTTTGAACGCTGTCCCGTGATTCTTTCTACTTCCTTTAGCCATTTTTACTGCTCCTTCTGTTTTGATTAATTTAGAGCAGCTCTTGCACCTAAGCCAATGTCCTTTTTTCCTGGACCATTACTATACTTTGACTTAGATGAGGGGTATTTCCCTTGCATCGATGACGCCGCAATCAACGCCGGCGCACCTTGGGAGAACACCTATCCCCACAACACGTTCATTGAATTGCTCACTGAGATGGAGCGGGCCCTGGCGCGGCAAAATAACGGCAAGACGCTCTGGATAGAGGGCGCATACGGAACAGGCAAGTCACAATGCGCCTATGCCCTGCGAAAAATTCTTTCCGTACCCGAAAACGAACTCCGTGCCTACTGGGATAAGTATGACCCACTGAAAAAGAAAACTGACCTCCTTGAAAAACTGATTGGTCATAAAAAAAAGGGAATCGTAGTTGCCCATCGTTATGCCTCTGGTGGCATCATGTCAGTGCGAAACCTGTTATTCGCCATTCAAGAAAGCGTAAAATCTGCTTTTTTTCAGCAAAATGTGTCTTACCATGGAGAGAACACGCTTAAAGAGAGCATTATCGCTTGGTTGGAAGATAGTGACCACAAGCTAATGTTCGACAGCCTTTTGCAAAACTCTGACAAGGAATGGAGGGCATTATTTTCCCAATCCAACGCCGATGAAGTGCTGAACACGCTCCAAAAGAATGGCGAAGTTAAGTCTTTAGTGGATAATATCTTCTGTCTTGCAGATAAGGAGGGTATAACCGCACTGACCATTGATTCAGACAGACTGATTAATTGGCTGACGGACATAATCGACCGCAACAACTTAAGGATTGTCTTTATTTGGGATGAATTCTCCGATTACTTCAAGAACAACCGCGAGAGCCTTTCGGAGTTTCAAAGAATTGCCGCTTTGGTTCAGAATAAGCCCTTCTACTTCATTGTGGTGACACACGAGCGTCAGCAAATATATTTGGAAGACAACGACAGGGGAAATCAAGCTAAGGTAAGCGACCGCTTTAAATCAGTCCCCATTGCTCTGCCCGATAACATCGCATTCGATCTTATCGGTCACGCTTTCAACCCGAAGCCTGCCGCCAAACCTGGGTGGGACATTCTCGCCGAGGACCTGAACAACCGAGTCACTAATGCCCGCTCCAGGGTGATGGCCGTTGCGAAGATTGACGACGCACAGGTGATGAAGGACATTATGCCGCTTCATCCGATGGCCGCTCTGCTCCTAAAAAACATAGCCTCTGCGTTTAAGTCCAACCAGCGGAGCATGTTCGACTTCATTAAATCCTCTAACACGGACGATGTGAAGGCCTTCCAATGGTTCATTGAGAATACGGGTCCCTTTGACGACCACCAGCTTCTCACGGTGGATATGCTGTGGAACTTCTTCTATGAGAAAGGCAGGGATAACCTCACTTCAGACATTCGCCTGATATTGGACACCTTCCCGCAGCAGCAGAATTTGCGTGATGATGAGAAGGCTGTCCTTAAAGCTATCCTTATAATGCAGGCGATTGACCAACGGTTGGGCGGCACGATTGACCTTTTCAAGGCAACCGACCAGAACATAAGCTATGTCTTTGAGGGCATCACAGACTTAGAGGGAACGAAGTCCGCCAACCTTGCGAAAGGGCTTAAGGAAAAAGGCATCCTGGTTTCAACCCCGATAAGCGGTGGGCGGTATGCCTATGCAGCCGCCGTGCTTGCGGGAGACCAAGTCAAAATCGACAATCACAAGAAAGAAATACGACAAAACAGCACAACCTCGAAACTGGTGACAGAGGGTAGGCTTGCTACCGTCTTGTCGCTTTCGCCTGCTCTACGTCTGAGGTTTGAGTCCGAGTATGGAACTGGCAAAATTACACCCGTAACCATCGCAGACTTTACACGAACAATCAATATCCTGCGTGACAAAGCCTCGGGATGGAATTTCCACGCCGTTATAGCATTTGCCAAAGACGATGCGGAAGCTGCAAGCTTTCGTAAAACCTTTAAATCTGCGGTTGCGGATGAGCAATATGAGAACATCGTATTCATCGACGCGCTCTCTACACCGCTTGGTGCAGAGGCATTTGAGCAGTATGTAGACTTCACCGCTATGGCGATGTACTACCAAGGTAGCAACAACACGTCGTCGCGGGAAAGTTCGGATAAAGCAAAACGTGTCTTAGACCAAGAGTGGAAAAACCGTATCTACAACGGTCAGTTTGTCGTTCACACCTACGCAAATCAGGAGGGCGCGAAACTCGGCAACGTGCAAGGCGTAGCAAGCGTCCTCCAGACCATAGTAACGAACAAATTCCCGTATGTGTTCGATTTCGCCAAGAGCCTTACAGAAGGTCAACTAAAGTTAACCTCTGCAAAGGCATCAGCAAAGTGCGGCATATCGCAGGCCACAAGCGGTGTTGTTGTCGGTGTCGAGAAGCACGTCCTTCCGACCGTTTGGAAGATCGATAGGTATTGGGAAAACCATGCGACAGCGTCTTTGCGAATCTCGAAAATCAAAATCGCGGTAGACAAGCGCATTGAAGTCGCGTTTGCCAGCGACGGGCAGATTTCAATCGGCGAAATCTACGACTTCCTTGAGAAAAACTATGGCTTTGCGCCATGCAACCTCTCGTCGTTTATTGCCGGTTTCCTTTTGAAAGAGTACGGCAGTGAGCCGTTCCGCTACAGCGACTCATCCGGCGGTCACGAGCAGATGACGCAGGACAAACTTGCGGAGATGCTCGGTAACTACATCGGCAAGTCTCCGAAGCCGACCTATATCGTGAAGATGACATCCGACGAAATGGCGTTTTATGAACTTACCGAAAAGGCGTGGACGATACCCGCAAATTCATGTTCTTCCGCAGGACAGGCTGCCATAGCCGTGTCTACGAAAATGCGCGGTCTGAACCTGCCGGTATGGTGCCTTGAAGAAGTGGACACAGTCGACATCTTTGGTGTGGTTCAGAAGTACATTGAACTTGTCCAAAAAGAAGGCAACGAGGCCCACAAGAAGGCGGTTGAAATCGGAAAAATTGCGTCCGTTAATCCCTCGATCGCCGACAGCTTGTTCACCTTGCTCACAAGCGAGAACTGCCAGAATGGTATGCGCAAGTTTCTCCGCTCCTTTGAGGGCGGCAAAATTATGGAACTTGCAACAGTAATCGGTGCTGAAAACAATGTGCTTCCAGACATACGCCGCTTGTTTGGAGTTAAACACTCGTGCCTTTGGGATAAGCAGACAGGCGAGGACGAAATACGCAGGCTGCTGATCGATTACGGCGTGGTCAAAGAGAGCAACACAATTCTGAATGCTAATGCGCATTCCCTGACCGAGGCGTACAAAGACTGGCGCGAGCGTCTGAAGTTCATCGGCATCTCATGCGAGGCTCTGCGGGCTAAGTATCCCGCCTTGGGAAAAGTCCTCGTCACGCTCCTGAAAATCTGTAAGCAAGGAGATATCCTGCCCGAACAGTTGAAGGCGTTTAATACGGAGTTGGTGGCGCACGGCGACGAAATCCGAGAATTGCTAAACAACGACAGACGTACTTTTGCCGAGGTCTATGAGCCTTACCTTGAAGACCTGAGCCATGACGAAATCGCCGATGTGAAGAGCAAACTCCAGACAGGCTTGTTTGAGTTACCGAAAACTGATTGTAACGTTAAGGTGAAAGAAGCTGCCGGGGAGTTCCGCAAGAACCAGTTGAAATCTCAGCTCTTCCGCTTGTGGAAAGACAAGACAGGAACGAAAAACCCGCGTGAGTGGTCGAGCCGCTACAGGACTCCTATTCTATGTTGTGTCTCCGCGGCTGAATACGATAGAGCAAAGAAAGCGTTTGAAACCGTCAACCGAAGCCTTGGGACGGATTACGAAATCAAAACTGCTCTTGCGTTCCTCGAATCCACCACACTCTTCGGCATACTTGCGGATGAAGAGAAGCGGAACGCTGCATTCCAGTGGGATATTGTCGGCGAATACAGCACGTTGCTTCCTGACCTCGATAAGGTCAGGGACACGCTCGACCGCCTTTCCGTAGACATTTACGATTGGCGTGACAATCCGATGGTCAAGAGCAAGGTGAAGCAACTCGCCGAGGCAGAGTACAACGCCGGCGGCAGCGACAAGGTTCTCCTGAAAATCGACGCGATGGACGACACCCAATTGAAGCAGTACCTCAAACGGCTCGTCAAGGACAATATAACAGTCGGAATTGAAATACTGGCAAATGGAGACGGGAAATAGAATGCAAATTGACTCGGTAAAGAAATACCTGACATCCTCCGTCAATACGCCTTATTTCTTGTTCATCAGTGACGAGCAGTATATACCCGCAAAGGATGAGTTGTCGTCACTAGGGTTTGATTTTGTTCCAATGAGCCGTTTTTGTAACAACGACGACAGAATACCAGACATCGATGGACTCCTCACCTACATCCAAGCCGGAGACGGAAACGCAAACGGAAAAAAGTTCGTTGTAACTGGGCTTGGAGAGTTTCTTGCGCTTCGCGGAAGCGATGAGGCAACAGGCACCCTGTCACGTTTGAAAGACCATAATGTCGGCGGAGCAAAAGTCGTGTTGCTTCTGCGAGGGCTTGCAACGCTGATTGCTGAATTGCAGACCGACCCGCGCTTTGACAGCCGTCGGTTAAGCGTCGTCGACAAGGCGGAGTGCAACTTATCGTTTACCCTGGTCCCCCCGTCTATCGGATCGTCAGCGTTATCGGGTTTCAAAGCAACGCTTGCGGAACTCGAAAATGGGCGGTGTGGTGTTGTTGTCGTGAACACGGCTGTTAATCTCGATAAGGCGATATTTACGGTATTCCGAATCAGCAACGCCTACGAGGGTGTTAAGTTCTTAAGCAGGGGCTTTGCCTTGGCGCGTTCCTGCGGAAGCGATGATCGCTGGGCATGGTTGCTGGCAGAGCTCAACCAGAGCAACGGATCGCTCGACGGGCTTTTCGAAAAGCACAGCCTTGGCAATAACCTGGAGTCGGATTTTTATGCTCGCATTGCTGGGAGCGACTACCACAACTGGCTCTATTTTATTTGCCTGAAGAGCAAAACAGACACGTTGCAGAACGGATATCTTCGGTTCGTGCTGGACAAGACGAGTAGTTTTGAGGACTTTGCCAGGAATGTCCTGAACGCGATAATAGATATCCCGCACCTAGATAAGCGATTCCCCTCGTTTTATCGTGATCGCAAGACTCTGGTCGAGAAGTTCCCTGAGTCGGATATCGCAGACTTTGTAGTGAATAGCCGGCAAGTGGTGTCCGAAAGCATTTATAAGCTGACGGACGGAACTAAAGCGGAACGTGAAGAAATTATTGCCTGGCTCTCGAAAAACGACATGGTTCAGCAGCTTGATGGTATCTACCCCGTGCTGGCGGCCTACCTGAAGAAGTATCTTTTTAAATGCCCTGAACTCGCAGAGATGCTGACGGAGTATTTCGAGGCGTATAAACGGCAAAAGCTGGCTAACAACATTAAACCTGAATTCTTGGAAAAAGTTGATGAACTTGCTCTTTCGCGTAAGTTCAACCGACTGCCCACGCGAGACGAAATTATGGACGGTGTGGATAAGAACGATACCTTCCTGTACTGGCTTGATGCCCTTGGCGTTGAATACTTGAGTTTAATTGAAATCTTAGCGCAAAAATATGGTTTGTCGGTTCGAGTCAACATCGCCCGTGCGGCACTGCCCACTATAACGGCCATCAACCGAGGTTTCTTTGATGCATGGCAAGGTCGCAAATATAAGAACGATGAACTTGATAATACCAAACACAGTGACAAGGGCGGTTACAATTTCACTAATAATGCGTTGCCCATCCACCTTGCGAAAGAACTGGACATCATCACTGCAATGATAGACGAGGCGGCTACGAACCTTGCGCAAAGGCATTATAAACTTTTCCTAATTGTAAGCGACCACGGCTCATCTCGGCTTGCTGTCCTGCGCCGCAAAGAGGAAAAATACGACACCGATACTACAGGCGAGCATTCGGGGCGTTGCTGTAAGCTGTTTCAACCCTATGACCTCCCGTTCGCCGCAGAAGAGAATGGATACCTCGTACTTGCCGATTACGGGCGCTTCAAAGGCAGCCGAGCAGCGAATGTCGAGGTTCACGGTGGGGCATCGTTGGAAGAAGTCCTCATTCCCGTTATTGAACTGTCTCTGAAAGACAGAAGCATAACGGTTAAGCTGGTCGACGAAACCGTGACCGTAGACTTCCGAACCGGCACGGAGATTGAGCTGTTCGTCAACTCACCTGTAAAGAATGTTTCTGTTGTACTAAACGCGAAGCGCTACTCGGCCTCGCAGATAGACGCGAACCATTACTCAGTGAAATTGCCCGACACAAAACGGGCAGGCGAATATCCAGCGGACGTTTACGCGGGTGACGACCTCATTGACAAGATTACAATTAAGGCGCAAGGCAGGAGCGGCAAAGTCAATGACGCTTTTGATGACTTGTTTTAGAGGTCCTACTGATGATTGAGAAACTCAAGAATTGCTTTGACGAGATGGTTGTGTACAAAGACCTAAAGAAGAGCAACTTCTTCTCCGCTTTGAGCCTGCCTTCCTTTATGCGTGACTGGCTCTTAAAGAAGTTCGAGGACATGGACGGTTACTTCGATTCCGACGAGTTAGTTCGTTTTGTAAGAACTTACTTGCCGCGGAAGGACGACTGGACAGCAATAAAGAATCAGGTGGTAATCGAACACGAGCGAGTGAAGTTCCTCGCCAAGGTGTCGGTTGATATCGACATCAAGACGGGTGAGGTATCGTTTGCTTTGCCTGACTTTGGTTTGACGAGCAAGGACACAATTATTGAGGATTTCGTGTGGCAAGACTGCAAGGAGGACTTGATTCGAGGCCGTGAAACTTGGGGAATGGTTGAGATCGGCTACCGTGAGGCTGACAACTACGCTATTGAGTTTTCCAAAAACAAGGGAAAGAGTGCGGGCCGTGGAAAAATCAAGCTGACGGCCTTTAAGACTTTCTGCCCTTACACTATCGATATTGACTACTACAAAGAGGCACGTCGTGAGTTCACTACGAATGAGTGGCTCGATGTCCTGCTCGGTGCGGTTGACTACAACGCGAGTGGCTACCTTGGTGATGAGGAAAAGAAACTCACGATGCTCACCCGTCTCCTTCCGTTCGTTGAAAAACGGCTGAATCTTATAGAACTTGCCCCGAAAGGAACCGGCAAGTCATATCTGTTCGGCCGCGTCAGCCGCTTTGGATGGCTTTCGAGTGGCGGCGTTATGAGCCGTGCAAAAATGTTTTACGACCAGAATAAACGCGTCGAGGGTTTGGTTTCCGGAAACGACTTCATCACCTTTGACGAAGTGCAGACCATTTCATTTACCGATGTGGACGAAATGCGCGCCGCTTTGAAGGGCTACTTGGAATCGGGAATCTTCACCGTCGGCAACTACGAGGGAATCGCAGAAGCGGGCGTTATTCTCTGTGGCAACATCAAGAAAGAAACGATGGACGAGGATGGCTTTGGTAATATGTTTGAGGAACTACCTTCTGTGTTCCACGAATCGGCTTTGATTGAGCGTTTCCACGGCTTCATCAAAGGTTGGAATATTCCCAGAATGAACGACGACCTCAAGATTGCGGGTTGGGCGTTAAACTCGGAATACTTCTGTTCGATTATGCACGAACTGCGTGATGATATGAGTTACCGTGCCATTGTGGATGAACTCATCGAAGTCCCAGAAGCGGCAGATACCCGTGACACCGAGGCGGTCAAACGTATTGCCACGGCTTACCTAAAACTGCTGTTCCCGCAGGTTCGAAGCGCAAATGATATTACCGCCCGAGAATTCAAGCGTTATTGCCTCGACAGGGCGCGAAAGATGAGGGATACCATCAAGTACCAGTTGGGAGTGCTTGATGTGGAGTATCGCGGGAGAGACATCCCTACGTTCAGCGTCAGACCTGACCCCGAAGAAGCGGGGTGATTGCGTGGAGACAAAATGCTGCTATATCTGCGAAAAAAAAGCCCTAAGCAAAAACGAAATCGGGCTGACCAAGAAACTGCTCAACAAGGATTCAATGCGGTTCTATTGCCTTAATTGTCTTGCCGATTATTTGGAAATCGATACTGAGTTCCTACTCGCTAAGATCGAGGAGTTCAAAGAGCAAGGCTGCACATTATTTTGAGAAGGCGAGACCGTGATTTACGTTGACAACGCGGCGACAACGAAAATATCCGACAGCGTCTTTGAAAAGATGCTACCGTTTCTGCGCGAGCAATACGGCAACGCCTCCAGCCAGCATTCGCTTGGGGCAAAAGCAAAACGCGCCGTTGAACTTGCTCGGAAACAAGTCGCTGTTGCCATTGGCGCTGAACCGTCAGAAATCACCTTCACCTCCGGTGGCTCGGAAGCGAACAGTTGGGTGATTAAATGTGTCGCTGATACTTACCGCAATGAGCCGTTTCACATTATTACCTCTTCAATCGAACACCATTCCGTCCTGAATGCTTGTCATTCACTTGAACAGAGGGGCGTTGAGGTAACATATTTGCCTGTTGATGCATTGGGGCAAGTTTCGACAGGGAATGTTAAGGCGGCAATCAAGCCCTACACCAGACTGGTGTCAATTATGCTTGCCAACAACGAAATCGGCTCGATTCAGCCTATTGCGGAGATAGGTCGATTATTGAAAGACAGAGACATCTTGTTCCATGTCGATGCCGTACAAGCCGTGGGGCATATCCCTGTCGACGTAAACGACCTGCAAGTTGACTTCTTGGTAGCCTCCGCACACAAGTTCAACGGGGCGAAAGGCACGGGAATTTTATACAAGCGGTCTGTCTTTGAATTATTGCCATTGGTGTTCGGTGGCAAACAAGAACATGGTCTTCGCGCCGGAACCGAGAATATCGCCGGAATCGTTGCGGCGGGCTACGCCATTGAGGAAAGTGTCCGCGAAATGGTTGATACGGCAAATCGACTAAAGGCAATGGTCAGAGATACCGTGAATGGCATAAAAGATAAGATACCCCGTGTGAGAGTTAATGGGGACAGTGAGAACCGTCTGCCCGGCACAGTAAATCTTTGTTTTGACGGCGTTTCGGGTGAATCCCTTATGTACCTGCTTGACCTGAAAGGTGTATGCTTGTCCACGAGTTCAGCTTGCACTTCGGGTAAAGACGAGCCGTCGCACGTGCTTCTTGCTTTGGGCCTAACCGAACAGCAAGCAAAGTCGGCGATTCGCATATCTTACGGTACATACAACTGTGTAGACGAAGTCGGCAAGGTAGTTGCGGCTGTGTGTGATGCTTACGAAAAGATCGCCACCTCAACAAGCTGACTCATTTTGCACGGCTTCGGAATGAAACCCTGCAACTAGGGTTTGATCGCAAGGCATATCTCGCTTTTGGGGTAATGTCCGCTCAACACGATGACATGAAATTTGGAATAGCGTTTGTTGGTGGTAACACACGAATATACACTATGGCAAAGGTGCAACAAAGGCGATATTGTTGTATGGAAACAAGGTACGCTTTAAGGTTGCAAGGCTCTCATAAACTTTGTATCGTAACCCACATGAAATAGTGACTAGGCACGGAGAAGCGAATGGTTGTCGACGAAGCCACAAGAAACAAAGTAATTGGTGCATTAGGTAACCCGAAATACAAATGGCGTACGGTGCAAGGTGTGGCCAAGGAGACAGGAATAGAACCTGAAATCGTAGAAAGTGTGATAGAGAATGACGTAGACGAAGTAATCAGGTCTTCTTTTCCGGGTCCGAATCAAGAAGAACTCTTTACCACGAGAGCTAATTATGAAAAAAAAGCTTCCTTCGTCGAACGATTTCGGAGTTTCTTCACCAATCGGTTGGGGTAGGATTGGAATATGCATCTTTTCACGCCATCAGTTTGCTTTGGTCTTCTGGGCGGAATCACATACGTATTGTGGGACTTCTCCGAATGGTACAAACTGATTCCAGCGGAGCGGGTCCCATTGTTGACCTTCTTAGTAAAATCTATGGTCTATGTGGTGGTCGCCTTTGCAATTTGTTCTGGATACGACGGAACAGAAAGGTCACTTCCTGTCTTGGCGGCATTCCAAATTGGGGCGTCATCGCCTCTAATCTGGCGAGAGATATTGCAGAAAGGTACAAGCGCTAAACTGCAAAAAATGCGCTCAACCAGTGATCCTATTGATTGAATACTAACCCTTTCGCCTATCGCCTGTGTACCAGTAGAAAACCGCTCCAGCTGGTTCTTCTTTGAAGTTTGCCCCCTTTTCTCTAAAAAGCTCTTCTGCCATTTTGGCCAGAACTTTGGGAAGTGAGGAGTCGTACTCTATTGAACCAACGAACAACCTTCCCTGTTCAATGTCAGTAGCATCAAATAGCAATTCCAAGAAAGGCTGGTCTTCAAAACAGGCCGTAGCCCGCCACATGAAACGTGGGAGCCGACTCTTGAGAATTGCTGATCGATTTATTGGCGCTACGCATTTATCATCATTCCAGAATATGGACTCTTTTAGTCTATTAATTTCTATGAGCGCTATTTGCCATTCGAGATCTTTCGGAAAGTTCTCAGGTGCATAGAACCTGTAGTAATGATCGAACTCATGTGTAGCCTGAAAGACGTCTTTAAAGGGAATTCGGATCTTGTGGTATAGAGGCATGATCAAAAGCAAGGGACAGGAAGTTCTTGATTTACCTTTTCCAACAGGGGTTATTAGTTGAGGCAGTTTATGCTGGGCGTCCGGATCATCGTCTGCGGAAAATGATTCAAAAACCATTTTTGCAAAAGGACCAACCTGGTCGTCATGAGCATATAATTCATCTATCCTGGATGCTCTTAGGAGGAATTGGCAGTCGGATTGGCACTGGCAGGTAGTCAACTGTCCTCCGAGACTGAACCCTGTGACCGTTACTGCATGCAGTTCTCGCTCCGTCTCTTCCGGTGTCTCACCTACGGCGAGACACATTATTATAGGGATGCCAGCCATCAGGTAGGAGAAGACGGTGCTCTTGAGTACATAATCGTCTTTGGCGTCTATAGCTGTAGGCTCTAAACCAGCGGTACGGATTACGTCGGCGATTTGAACACCACTCAGTCCGTCACTAGGCAAATAGCGCGTCTCCGTAGGGAATCGAACAGCTGCGGCAGTTGTTATTTGAACGGGAGAAAGCTCTTGGTGCTGAAAGAGTACAGAAGATGCTTGCAACAAGGACCACAACGCACTTGTTGCACATCTGGAGATCGTAAGGTCTTGTTCCTGGAAAGCCAAGGTTTGGACCTTCAACTCTAGGCCGAACAAGTTTGCGGTATAATCGCGTATCGTTGGGTAATTTCGTCGATCTTCCTCAGGATAGGTTCTCAGACATGTTCGACCTATCACAGTGTTGGGAAGAGGCTTGACCACAAAGAAACCCAAATATGCATTGTTGAGCGCTTGCACCATCGAATCTTCCGCGGTAGGAGGTATCTTTAGGAGGGACTTTAAGAAATGGCCGATTTGCCGCGTAGATATTGTGTCATCAAAAAAATGCAGCCGAGTGCAGAACCGTTCGTATTGGTGGAAACAACGTGAATAATATCCAGCATAATCCTCGATAAAACCGCGATCAATATAGGGGTACTCAACAACTATGGTCCCAGCCTTAACATCTTCGAAATATTTTTCAAAATACTTCAAGTTATCTTTATCATGAACAGCGGCGTTGTTGGTGTCTTTATGCTCCGTCACGAGATCCACCAGTTTCCTAAAAAAATAACGGTGGACTCGATAAGACAACATTTACCTTGCCCCTAGCTTGTCATCGGTCTTCTCATTAATTGTGCATCAACCCTCTCGGCTCGTTCGAACCTTTTTCGTGCAGCTCGCGAGCATTCCCGAATTGTCTCAAGCTCCTGTTTTCCCTCGGGTGATCCCAACCGCTGTCTAAGTTGTAGCTCATACGCATCCCAATCTATCTTGATGTTCAGTTCACGGCATATCCTGCGGGGCATGTTGACCTCCCAGATGTTCGGCAATGGAGTTCGCTCCTATTTTTATATTAAAACATTCGTCAAGCCTTGACAATCGACCACAACGGCGAAACGGACACGTGACGGTGTGATGCACGCCTAGAAAATTTGCCTATGCCCGATCAGCAGGTTCCTACAGTACCTCATCATTCAGCCTGAATGCAAAGAAAATCAGCGATATGTGTAATGCTATGTAATGTTAATATGTTATCACCAATCATGTTTTATTGTCAAGAACGTTAGCGATGCTTACATCAGATCTCCGTCGCTAGCTCTTTAAGGTCTAACAAAATTAGCCAATGACATAAGCGCATAAGCCGCTCCAAACCGATTAAGCTATAAGAAACAGCGAAAACAACAAGGAGAAACAGAAAGAATCACGGACAACTTTCAAGACCATGGAGGCCCTGTAGGCTATTAAGGAGCAATTGACACTTTCTAAGTTGGCGGGCCGTTTTTAAGTCCATAGCATTGAATCTAAAATCAATAGGTGGTCATTTCTGATTATTTGAAACAAGCTGGTCATACTTTCCATGGATCTTTCTGACGTCATCAGTCAAGATCAACTCATGTACCTATACCTGTGTCCTTTTGGCTTCATCATTCATGATCAATCCCGGAGCCATGTCTCATGGACCGATCAACAATACACTACTACAACAAAAACGCCGACAAGTTAGCCGAATTGTACAAAACCGCTGACATGTCGGAAATTAACGCCCTGCTTGTCCGGTTCTTATCCGAAAAGGCCAGGATCATGGACATAGGATGCGGGTCGGGACGCCGCTCCCACGACGATCCGGAAGTTGTAGATTGAATTCTTTAATGGCAAGTTCGGCCCCGCTGCCCAGTCTGACCATTTTCGTGCCGCCACGAAAATGGTTGTCCGGGTCATAACCTGTTGTTTTATAAGACTCTATGGCTCGCTTCATACTGTCTCCGCAAGATCTCTCGTCGCTGCGCTCGCTCGAGATGACATAGCGGCTAGAGTTGGGCGGGCGGGATGTGGCCGCCCAACTCTATCTTCCCACGGCGACGCCAAGGGCTATCCTGGTCCTGCCTCTAAATAGGCTCAGATAAATTAATCTTGAGAGAGCATCATATTAACCCTGGATGGGTTACGCAGACTAGCCCGTAGAAACGCTATGGGTGATCTTTGGGCAGCTTCTGAGTTCCAGAACTCGGTGAAACCACGAGGGGACAAGGGGACTGTTGGACACGGTCCAACCTACGTTTGAATCTGAATGTCAATTGGCCAGAGAGGGGCCTCCGAGGCTCCATAAAATAAAGCCTCCAGGCACGAAATAACCTGGTGTACCATCCGGATATCCCGCTCAGCCATTGTTTTTCCGTTGATGGAAAAATCCTCCTAACCGGCTGAATCAGGAAATGTCCTCAATAATTTTTCCTATTGTTTTGTGCAAAACCGGTATTTTGTCCGAGCACGTAAAAAAGACCGCATGGGGGTCTACGTCAGCATAGTGGTGTGTGAGGATGTCTCGCATGCCTTTTGCTTTTCGCCAATCAACATCCGGATACTGGGGCAGAAGCCTGTCTTCAGTGATTTTGTCAAGCTTCTTTATGGCCTCACCTATGACGATGAGCTGCATACAAAGAGAATCCATTTTTTCCATGCCTGATGGGCTATCGGAAAAATCGGACACATCAGATACAAGTTCAAAACGAGACATGACTGTCAATGAGGCATTGAAAATCTGATTAAGGATCTGCACGACCAATTCTTTATCATACATACACAGCGTCCTTATCAATCCTTTGCTTTAGAAAAAGGTTCATGTTTTCACGATATGACACTAAATCAACGGTCTTACGGAGCCTTTCCTCCAAATCGAATTTTATGCCCGCCATGTCAAACAAGTTTGGTCTTTGAAATCGGATTACGACGTCTATGTCACTATCTTCATTATCCTCCCCACGGGCAGTGGAACCAAAAATGCCCAGATCAATGATTCCATAATCGTGCCCCTTTTCCTTTTTGTAATCTTTCAGTATTAACAGGATTTCATTGGAGGACATGACAAGTATTCCCTTTCTTACCTAAATCATACACACTAACATGGTCATCCACAAGAAATCTGTGCAATGGTTGCAGTTTTCCAAACCTTGTTCTTATTTAGCGGCACAAGAGACAGGAACGCCTCGGATTATAAAAGATTTGAGAAAAATCAACCCACAACGAATGGTAAACCTGCTTGTTCAGCGACAATTACACTTGAGCGTCAACGACAATTGCATTTGTGCATCTTTCTGTGAGTAGTTGTCTGTTAGAGATGTCCATAATTTGTTGGAAGGGGGCATTGTTTTGCAGACGACTGACGCTCAGGTGAGGAAACTAATGAAGGAGATTCGCAAGACAGGCAAAATTGGGAAGCTACCGTCGGAACTGACGGAGCCAAGAACATGGCGGACATATATGAGTCACACAGGGACTCCACTATGGAATATCCTGAGGCCTTTCATCTAGAACTGTAATAATCCTGCCTGTATGATCAGGAAAGATCTTCCTTATTTCTGGACTTCTTGAGGATTCCGGCAAGGTATTGAATCCTTTCTCGATAAGAGACTATCTGGTTTATAATCTCATCTCTGAGCCTAATGCGCTCCTTTGATAGTCCAAAACTGAAGGAGGTAGTAAGGGCATTAAATTCAACGCTTGGCGCCACTAAACATCTCTTACTATAGATTCACAGTCCCAAGCTCGCTAAAGAATTTTGCCATTATTGGAGCCGCTGCTTATGGAACGATCAACAATCGGCAATTCACGCCCTGCCTGTCCGGTTCTTATCCGAAAAGGCCAGGATCCTGAAGATAGGGTGCGGTTACGGCCGTGACGCCGCCTTTTTAGTTGCGAAAGGTTACGACGTTACGGCGATTGAAGCTTCTCCCAAAATGATAGATGTCGCCCAGCGTCTACATCCTGAACTGGCTGGTCGCATCATTCCGGCCAGTGTGCCGCTGCGGGATTCTGACCGCCTGTTGTCGCGTCAGTTCAGAGCGGTCGTGTGCATCGGGACCATAATCCATGTGCCGGACATACTGAATTATTATCGTCATTTTGTCCCTATCTATAGAATAAATCACACGGTAGTCGCCAACACGAACCCTGTAATAGTGTTCCGCTCCGCTAATTTTGACAGCGTCCCTTGAAACGGGATTAGCCTTAAGTTGCTGGATTTTTGAGAGGACTCGAGTCAATACGGTGTGGGGAAGACAGCGAAGGTCTTTCTCAACAGACGGCTTGAATGCAACTTTATAAGGTTCCTTTTTCCTGGAGCCGCCGTTGCATTTCCTCCAAGCTTATGGGGTTTTCTTCACGTCGTTCAACGATTACGGCCAGATCATGCAGATCCTCAAGCAATTTCTGATAATGCTTTACCGGTAAAATAACTCCAGTCTTTTTGCCCTTTGCATCAATAACAAATTGTTCCTGTCCGGCCATTTTAAGTATTCTCCTCTGTTAATCAGCTACTTCACATTACAAGAAAGGTTGGCGCCATGCGTTAACAATTTCTTCATCATCAGACTCATCACTATAACCGATCCGGAGAAGCCACTCAATGATGTTGATCAGGAAACATGTGTTTAAATTCAATGCTTGGCGCCACTAAACATCTCTGATTCTAAATTCACAGTCCCAGGCTTGCTAAAGAATTTTGCCATTATTGGAGCCATGTCTCATGGACTGATCAACAATACACTTCTGCAACGAAAACGCTGAAAAATTGTCCGAATTTTATGAAACGACTGATATGTCGATATTCCACAGCCTACTTCTTCGGTTTTTACCGGAAAAAGTTTGTGTCCTGGAGACAGGATGCGGTTCGGGTCGGGACGCTGCATTTCTAATTGCAGTATCTGTTTGAGTTCGCTTCCCAAATTCGCGATCTCGTTGCGCCAGATGGCATTTTATTTCTATCAGGTTCGATCCGAACCCTGCCTTCACAAGAAAACAGGGATGAACACGGTCGCTTAATCGTAGAAATGGCCCCTGAAGAAATACAGCTACTTTTTGAACGGTTGGGATTCCACAGCTACTTTTTGAGTTGGGAATTTTCTCACTCCCATGACATTGAATCTGAAATCGTTTGACGGAGGACAACAAAATGTCTAAAATTACTTTATAAGGAGTTGCTATGAACGCAGTTCTTGCGAGGGACATGACAATTGATGTCGAAGGGTTAGTTACTCATAAATTTGATGATTCCATACATCAGGCGGAATTTGACGCTTTGACGGATAATGAGGATCGAATTGATTATATTGAGGCTGTGAAATCAATCGAGAGAGTCAAGCAAGATGGGACTTACACTCTGGACGAGCTAGAGGCCCTTCTAGGTGTCGATTGATCCGCCGACTTATAGCGTAATAGTCGATAAGAATATCCACAAGCAGCTTTTGTTATTGCCAAAAAAATTTTCTGACACCGATTCTTGATAGAATTAAATCCCTCGGACACAATCCATACCCTAAAGGTTGTAAGAAACTATCTACTACCGATGAATCTTATCGGGTTCGCTACAGTGATTATAGAATCGTCTATCGAATTGACTCTAAGGCTCATCAAATAATCATATCCGGCGTGCGTCACAGGAAAGAAATTTACAGATAGCGAATCGTTTATCGTGAGGTGGGCGGAACTCACTCATGAGATCAGCAACTACACCGTGCTGGTAGTGGAACGTTTTCCTGGCCACCACCAAAGTTAATTCCTCCAAATCCGACAAGCTCGTTTCAATCTATGAGAATCGCTTTGTAGTGTAACTGGGAAGATCGCTCGTAGGATTTTCTGGATATGACCCTGGGAACTGGCAGGCGCCGGCGTTCGCCGGCCTGGTCCGTAATATCGAAACTTTCGTTCTTCAGAGGGGTTTAATGAGGTGGGAGCCCTCCTGAGTCGGAAAGCTGACATCGGGGGAAAAAAGAACACAAGACGAGCAAATAAGATATTCTCAACTGCCGGGAAGCGGCTTATGCATAGCAGGATTTGAGTTCAGTTGATTGGTTCTCCGAAATTTCTTTCTTGTCAGATTCATAGTCACTTTGAAGGTTAAGCCAAAACTGTGGCGAATTTCCGAACCTCTCGGAGAGTTTAGTGGCAAGGTCCACATGGATAACTGACCGGCATTCCAAAATGTCGGACATTTCAATCAGAGAGATGTTTAGCTGGGCGGACAAATCCTCTTTGCTCAAATTCAGAGGAATCATAAACTCCTCAAGAAGAATCTCACCAGGTGTTATCAACGGTTTTGTGCCCATATTTCTTATCCTTTGTGGTAATCCACAAGTTCCAGTTCATATACGTTACCATCGGTGCATACAAAACACTATCTCAGTTTATCCTCCTTGACCGGTGCGACGTGTCGATAGTCGTGAACGTCGCCAAGGCCCGAACTCCAGGCAAAAGCGACCCACCCACCGTTCTGGAGTCAATTCTCGGCACTTTCGAAATTATGCAAATGGCGGCCCTAACCGAGAAGATGAAGCATCGGAAGCCCGACATATATATCCACCCTGAAATCAGCGACGTCAGAATGTTTGACTTCAATAAGGTTGAGGATGTTTATCGCCAGGCTCAGCCGGCGATTGATGAGCTTAGGGCGCTCGTTCAAGCGAAGATCCTGGAACAATGATATGCGCCTTACTTTTGCTGAATGGACGAGACGAAGGAGCCCGGATAATATTAAAGAGCAACAGGCGCTTCCTAAATTGGCGATTCTTTTATGTAACGAGATATTGCATCATGTATGCGACACGAACAATTTTAGAGCCCACTTTTCAGGATTTTGATTACCGACTCGATGACTATCCTGAACGACGAAGGGCTCAGAGTCGCAACTTGAGATACAATCAATTCCCTGTTGGCTGTGAAGAGTTTTCCTGGTCTAGCATAACTGACAATACGAAGAGACCCTTTATCAAAGCTGGCATCAGTCATTTCTATTGGAATGGAACAAGCGCTACTGCGCCGGCTGCAAGTGTGACCACGCCGTTTCCTCCTCAGGCCGATTCCAGTCCTCTGCAAGCGCCAGCTCACTCAATAAAGGGATTTCATCCGCCATTACAAGTGGAGCGTCTTCAAGTATGGTTACAAGGGCACGTTGTGTGGACAGAAGTTGCACAGGTTCGTGAAGTCGCACATTTCCACTCTCGTCAATTGTAGCTTCAATAGTTCGAATCATGCGCATACCTCTATGCTTTAATAATGGTTCACTCTGCTAGTATAGAATCTAGTGTGTTGGTTGGCAATACAACAATATTGGAGCGCATTGGAAAAAATCCTGGGACATAGTCAGGACAAAGGTTTGACTGGCGAACCAGAGTAATGTTAGCATGTCAACAGGAATTCCAGCCTGTAGAGGTAACCATGAAAAGAAACATTATCATTACAATAGTCGCTTTATTCATGGTCATCACTTCAATCCTGATAGCCCAGGCACAACAGCAAGGCGCTGTCGCGCCAGGCGGCGACAAGAATTCGCGCCAGGTACCCGCCCGATTAATTCCTGTACCAACTACCGTCAGCCCTGAATTGCAGGCGGTTATCGCTCGCCCATTAAATCCCCAATTGCGTATGGTTCCCAAGACCACCGAGGAATGGCGGGCCATTGTCACAATGGCGACTGAGAAGGATAAGCCTGTTCTGGCCCAGTTACGCAAGCTGTTTCCGGTTGATATCAAGAGCGAGATCAAAGCCGGAATCAAAACATATATTGTAACGCCCGAATCAATTCTTGAAGAAAACAGCAATCGGGTCCTGATTCATTTGCATGGCGGAGGTTATGTCTTCAATGGTGGCGAGACCGGTCTGGGTGAAGCGATTCTCATGGCCTTCCACGGAAAGATTCGTGTGATCTCAGTAGACTACCGCATGGCCCCTGACTTTCCTTTTCCCGCGGCTTTGGAGGACTCCGTAGCCATTTACAACGAAGTTCTAAAAACGTACAAGCCTCGCAATATCGGTATCTTTGGGACGTCGGCCGGAGGCGGCCTTACCATGGCTACAGTACTCAAGCTTCGGGAGATGAACGTCCCGCTTCCTGGGGCCGTAGGACTGGGCACCCCGTGGGCGGACCTCACCAGAACCGGTGATACCCTGTACACCAACGAAGACATTGACGATGTCCTGGTCACCTACAATGGCATGTTAAAGGCCTGCGCGGAACTGTACACCGGCTCTCACGACATGAAAGATCCGCTCATCTCTCCAGTTTATGGCGACTTTACGAAAGGATTTCCTCCGGCTATGCTCACCTCCGGCACACGTGATATGCTTCTTAGTGACACCGTTCGGGTTCACCGCAAGCTGCGCCAGGCAGGAGTAGAGGCCTACTTACAGGTATTCGAGGGCATGTCTCACGCCCAGTATATCCTGGTATTCAATTCGCCTGAGTCTCGGGAAGCTTTCCAGGAGTTAGCCCGTTTTTTCCAAAATCATCTTGGCAAGTGAAGATCAGTTGGTGTTATCAAAAGTTTCCAAACAGAGAAGCGCACACTCTTGTAAGCGGACCTACCAAAATCTTACAAAGGAATACATAACCCAATGATATATGAAGCGATTACCACTAGGGAAGAAATTGATAAAGCGCAGGGGCTTTTCGCTTCCATCCTGACCGAAAATAGCGAACCTCATTTAGGATGCATGGTGGTGTATGAAGGTGGCAATGAACCTACCGATTTGTACTGGAGCCGTGAATTTAAATTTTTCTATGGATACAAGGCTGGTAACAATCTACACCGTAATATTTTTGGAATAGAAAGGCCACTGAAACACAAAGGCATGAGCATAACCTGCGAGATTAACGCGCCTGTTGAAGGGCGTTTAAGTACATTTCAGGGCATTTTTTTGAGAGACCAGGAGAACGAAAACAATTTATATATAGCGCATCATGGTAGATTTTCAATTACCGGAGTAGGGGGGGCCAAGAATATCTTTTTCGAGTGGGTTCGCGAAAAACATAACGCACGAAAAAATATTATAGATGTCCAGTGGCCAATTGGAGAACCATCAACGACCGAGGCCATATTGATAGGAAAGTTGGATGGATCTACCCTGCCTAAAAGTATTAAGGAATTTGTCAAGAAAGTCTGGACATTTAGAAATATAAGTAAGGGAGTAATCTTTACTCAGGTAAAAAGGTAACGAGAACTCGTTGAAAAGACCCACATGTAATTAAATAGCGCTCCCGTAGAAAATCTGTTTCATGGTCAAAACGTCTCCGGATGCAATTATGGCGTTTGGTTGCGTTGCTGCCTTACGAGTTGTCAATCGCCGTTAGGCGAGACAACGCTGGGATGAACTGAGGTTTGTCAACTGACCCGAGAAGTATTTTCCACCCCGCCCAGACATTCTTGTAATCTATGGCCTTAGCCTTTTGCGCAAATTCCCCACCAGGATCACTGATCGCCGCATTCAACCACCCCGTAATGTTGTTGGCCAATATATCTCCTGAATAGGGGACATCCAGAGTGGAACGAGTAAGCGTGACCCTGGCGGTTCCACTTTCAGGATCTATCAGTTTTCTCAGGTTTTGTTCATGGTTCCGACGAGAGTCGTCATCGCCACTCAACTTATCCGAGATGATTGTCAAATCCAAAGGGTCAAAGCCTTGAGGGCCTCTCGTGACCATGTTTTTTCGATAGAATGTGTATTGGCCGGCAATGAACCAGGCCATGAATAACAGGACCAGGAATTGATTTTCGGAGGACTGGGCTTCTTGATGACTACGGAAATTGGCGCCGAATCGGCTCTTTTGTATGCGCTTTTTTGTGTCCTTCATTTTCTCAGGCCCAGTCCCGCCGCCGGCGCCGATGTTTCTGTTGTACGACTCCAATAGCATAGCCTTCGAGGCGCGAAGCGTCTTTTCCTGAAACGAGCATGCGGATACGATAGGTTTGTATTTATGCTGTACCATACCAAGAGCGTAGCAAAGCCTGGACTTATATCCACCCCGTGTGTTCCACTTTCTCAACACTCCGGACGGCAGGTGGGATAGGAAGTCGGTCATAAAGTCAGTATACAGTTGATCTTGGCTCAGGACCTCAAAGTGATTCTTGCCGCTGTCCACTTCTTCTTGCAGATCCGGGTCCGACTGAAACACCAGATTGACGACCGTTCGCCAGGCCTCGTCGTTTCCCTTGACCATCCAGTCAGAAGGGGATGCGTCACTGAACAGGTATAGATGCGCTCTGGACATTATTCCCTCATCGTTAATATGTTACGGTAGCCACCAAAAAATCAGATGGTGGATTTTTCATACTATCAATTATTTTCGCTCGGCTGTTTCAGTCATGAGAGTCACGTCGAGTGGGCGCCTGTCTCTCGGGATTTAATCGACAAGGAACGAGACAGGCTCACTGGATTTTGCCCCTTCAAGGATCTCAGTCACCGCTTCGGTTATAGACATGGCCTGGCCATTAAGTATCCATATTCCTTCACCGCAATAGCGTGTAGCGGAAACAAGCGGGGTATCCGGACCGGGAGGGAATCTGCGGCAATAGCCATCTCCTACCCTCATGGAAAGTTGTTCCCAAAACAAACAATGCTGGCAGTCTATATTGTATTCTCCAAGTTTTTCTGAAAAATTCATTGTTGCCCCTGGCGGACTGAAGCGTCCAATCACTATTTCTTGATCCTTCCAATCATTTCCAAAAGCCATTTATGAATGGGAGCGAGGTCTTTAAATTTGTCCAAACAGTAATTTATAAGATCGTAGGAGTAAAATTCATCGGGGATACTCACCTCGGTCCAGGCCGTCAATCCTCCAAAAAGCAGTAGTTCGGCGTTTTCATGAGTCTTGTCGTAACCACGTGGAACCTGTTTGTATTGCTTCTCACCTATTTGATATGAGCCCTTGTCCTTGATGTCCCGGACCGCCTTTGCCAAAGCCTTTCCGTATTTTGGGTCCGCTACGGACTCACGGTAAAGATCCAGAATCGGTTTGGAGAAGCAGTGGTTTCCAGCCGCGATCATCAACAACGGTGGCTCCAAATGAAAGTAATATCCAGGACAATCCATTTTTGGCAATTGACCTTCCCAGAAGAAGATTCCCAAATGAGTCTTGTACGGTGTCTTATCCTTGCTGAACCGCGTGTCTCTGAACGGCCTGAAAATTGACTTGCTATAGCGGGAATCTGCAATGACGCCTGGAGAAATTTCCCTGAGCGCCATTCCCATATCCATCACAAAAAGACGCGCGGGCTCCATCACGTATTTCTCGAAATCCGGTTTGTGAGCGTCAAACCATGTTTTATTATTGTTGTTACGCAATTCCGTATAAAAATCTACGCATTCTTTGGGAAATCCATTGAAGCCGTGTGGTCCGGTCATTTTGATTAGCCTCCTCCGAACGATTCCTACTATCCAGTCTTTATATGTGTGATTCAGCGCAGCAATTCAACAAATTCATCGACACGTTTTATATGAATCAAGATACGCAGCCCTGTTGTCAACATATTAGACGCTTGAAGAAAAGAGGAGGTCACGAAATGAAGGTGGGCATAGTTGGAAGCGGTCTGGTTGGAAGCTCTGCGGCTTACGCAATGGTTCTTCTGGGATGGGTGGATGAAATCGTTCTCCTGGATGTGAATCAGGCCTTGGCGACGGCGCAGGCAGAAGACATTTTGCATGCGACACCTTTTTCCCAATCTTCCAGAATCAGCGCAGGTGATTACGCAGACCTGGAGGGCTCGGAAGTCGTTATCCTGGCATGTGGAGTAGCTCAGCGCCCCGGAGAAACCAGGATCAAGCTCTTGCAGAGGAATATTGAGATCTTTGAACAGGTTGTTCCTAAAGTAACCAAGTTTGCTCCGGAATCTGTTTTACTGGTCGCGTCGAACCCAGTCGATATCATGACCCACTTTGTAGCGCGTTGCTCAGGCGTTTCCCCAGGGAAGACACTTGGATCAGGCACTATTTTAGATACTTCCCGCTTTCGGGCCCTATTGGGTGAACGATTTGAAGTTTCGCCCCAATCTGTTCACGCGTATGTGCTGGGTGAGCATGGGGATTCTGAAGTGATGATATGGTCAAACGCTAAAATTGCTGGTGTTCCTCTGTCGGACTTTGCCGGCCAGACAGGGATAGATCTGTCTGAAGAAGTGAAAAGCGCAATTGACAGCCGCGTGAGGGGTTCGGCTTATCGAATAATCGAAGGAAAGGGAGCCACCAACTACGGGATTGGAGCCGCTCTGGCAAGGATCACCAAGGCTATTCGCAGAGACGAACGAGCGCTCTTCACCGTATCGGCTCCAACATCGGAGGTTGATGGATTTGGCGGCGCCACATTTTCCTTACCGCGCGTAGTTGGAGCGTCTGGAGTCATCTCAACATTGAGACCAACTCTATCTCCAATTGAGAAAGCGGCTCTTGGTGAAAGCGCAAAGGCCCTTCTAGCGATAACCCAGGAACTGGGCTGCTAACAAAACATTGCGGTCACTATCCCGCAACAGTTGTTTTGAACCTTTTGAAAGTTTTGTCCTTACCAGGCGGTTTCAGTCTCCGCAATACCTCTCTCTTGGGGGTCAGGTTCCGGCTGTTGACTTCACCCAATCTCTCTGCTAATTTTAGTGAGATTATTCATGGGCTGTCCTTATGAGGACCAAGGGAAAACGGTGAAAATCCGTTGCGGACCCGCCGCTGTGACCGGGGACGAAAGCCGTGTGACGCCACTGTCCGAAAGGATGGGAAGGACGGCGATTAGGATGAACCGGAAGTCAGAAGACCTGCCCATGACTTGAGATGTCGGCTCTTCGCGGACCGAGAGCTTGGCAAATGGGATGAAAAACGGCATCCTCGGGGATTAATTTTCTCGAGGATTTTTTGCGCCCTGCATCCCACTTCCCATCCTGACGTTTGCTCGCCAAGTTCACAGTCCTGACATCCATCAAAAACGCCGGGTCGATGAGAATCGACAGGTTTGCCAGCTAGAAAGGAATTGATTAATGGGCCTTCTTGACGAGACTTTAAAACGAATTATACCTGCTGATTCAAGATCACGGCAAATTGCTCAGGAAAGGTTAGACCAGCTTACCATGCCCTATTGGGCGCTAGGTCGTCTGATGGATCTGGCTCTTGATCTGGCGGGCATGACTAGATCCACCAAGCCCGAAATAGACAAGCGAGTGGTTGTAGTAATGGCGGGAGATCACGGAGTGGTGATGGAAGGTGTGAGTAAGTACCCCCAGGAAGTCACCGTGCAGATGGTTTACAACTTTATAAATGGTGGGGCGGGAATAAACGCTGTCTCGCGAGTCAGCGGATCACACGTTGTGGTGGTTGACATGGGAGTTGCCGGCGCAATTGAGGGGGTAAAGGACCACGCGGGTTTCATTTCAAAGCGAATCAGACCTGGAACCTCGAATATCGCCATTGGTCCTGCTATGACTCGAGATGAGGCCGTGAGATCAATAGAAGCGGGAATCCAAATCGCTCTGGATCTAGGTTCGACTTACAACCTTTTCGGCACTGGTGACATGGGCATAGGAAACACTACACCCAGCAGCGCCGTTGTCGCCGCGGTCACCGGATCAGCCCCTTCTGAAGTCACCGGACACGGCACAGGAATTGACGATACCCAGTTCCAGACGAAGGTCAAGGTCATAGAAAGAATTCTGAAAGTGAACAATCCTGACCCTAAAGATGGTCTAGATATTTTATCCAAGGTCGGTGGATTTGAAATCGGCGGAATCGCCGGTCTCATACTGGGGGTGGCTTCCCTTCAGAAGCCCGTACTCATAGACGGATTCATATCCACTGCGGCTGCGCTCATTGCGCACGCAATTTGTCCTAGCGCCGCTGATTACATGATTGCTTCGCATCGTAGCGTTGAACAGGGCCATAAAACGGCTCTTCAGCATCTGAACAAGGATCCTCTTATAGATCTAAACATGAGACTGGGCGAAGGAACCGGCGCAGCATTATCCATGACACTGGTTGAGGCGGCAGTTCGGATACTGACGGAAGTCGCCACTTTTGAAGAAGCTTCGGTATCCAAGGCTCAAGAGTAGTTCAGATTTCATTAGTTTTAAATTTTGGGGTTTGACTCGCAAAACAGGCTCCGGGAAATCCATGAAAACGTCCAAGCACGGCGGAAATCTTACACATCTTATGAACATCTCAGGACTTCCTGCAGATAAGATTCTAGACTTTTCCGCCAACATAAATCCTATGGGCTTACCTGATTGGCTGCGTCCGGTAGTGAGCGCAACACTTGAATCAATAATCCATTATCCCGACCCGGAATCTTTGAACTTGGTAGCGGCAATGGCCGAACGATATCAATGCTCCTCGGATCAGGTTCTAGTGGGTAACGGATCATCGGAAATCCTTCATCTATTGCCTAGAGCATTGGGAAAACCGAGGGCATTGATTCTGGCGCCTTCTTACTCGGATTATTTTTTCGCGTGTGAAGCCGCCGGACTGGATGTCGACATTCTGTTTCTGGACGAGAGTTCCGACTTCATCCCGGATCTTAAACGTCTGGAGTCATCTCTAAGGGGAGACGAACTTGTCTTTGTGTGTTCTCCCAACAACCCAACGGGCTTACTTATTGATTCAGAGGCTTTCAGGCAACTCGCCAACCGGAATCCTTCCACTTTTTTTGTTGTGGATGAGGCTTTTGGAGACTTTGTAGAAGGTTTTGACTCGTTAACCTTGAAGCGCCCTGAAAATGTCCTGGTTCTTTTGTCTCTAACCAAGATTTTCTCTGTTCCAGGCCTGAGAATCGGTTGCGCAATTTGCGAACTGGAAATAGTCGCCTCAGTAAAACTCATCCAACCCACCTGGTCGGTAAACTCAGTTGCCCAAGCGGTAGGGGCTGTCGCTTTAAGAGATCGGGACTATGTTGACCGGAGCAGGAGATTAGTAAACACACAACGGCAAATTCTGGAAGAGCGACTGAGAGCAATGGACGGGTTAACCGTTTACCTCGGCAAAGCCAACTTCCTTCTTGCAAGAATTGATCGCGCCGGCATTGACGCTGTTACGCTAGCAAGTAGACTGTTAGGGGATGGGATCGCAATTAGGGTCTGTGACAACTTCCAGGGTCTCGACAAACGCTTTTTCAGGGTGGCAGTCAAAACTGAGAGCCAAAATGACAGGCTGATCGAGTCCTTGGGAAGAGCCCTGGGAATCGTTCGTAAGCCATCCAGCAAAAAGAGAGTTCCAGCAATAATGTTTCAGGGAACCAGCTCAAACGCGGGCAAGAGTGTCTTGACCGCTGCTTTGGGCCGGATTTTGCTCCAGGATGGTTACAGGGTAGCGCCGTTCAAGTCACAGAACATGTCTTTAAACTCCTTTGTTACAATATCCGGTGGAGAAATGGGCCGGGCTCAGGTGACTCAGGCTCAGGCGTGCAGGCTGGATCCTGATGTTCGCATGAACCCAATTCTTCTTAAACCTAACAGCGATACGGGCAGTCAGGTAATTGTCATGGGCAAGCCCGTGGGTAACATGGATGTCATCGAATATGTTCGGTACAAACCCCAGGCGTTCGATATTGTAAAAGCGGCCTACGACGCCCTGGCACAGGAATATGACGTAATTGTAATGGAAGGCGCAGGTAGTCCGGGGGAAGTCAATCTTAAACACCATGACATAGTCAACATGCAGATGGCCCGCTATGCGGAGGCCCCTGTTCTTTTGGTAGGAGACATTGATAGGGGAGGCGTTTTCGCCTCTTTTGTAGGGACCATGGAAGTGCTGTCGGAGTGTGAAAGATCTTTGGTGTCGGGTTTTGTGGTCAATCGTTTTCGAGGTAACAAAGATCTTCTGACGGACGCGGAGAATTATATCTTGCGCCACACAGGAAAACCTGTGCTTGGCGTTGTGCCGTATTTTCATGATCTTGGACTTCCGGAAGAGGACTCGGTAAGTTTCAAGAATGGGTTGTTTAATAATTCAATAATGCATGATGATTCTGTAGAAATTGCTGTGATAGACCTACCCCACATTTCGAATTTTACTGATTTTGACGCTTTGAGAGCCGAGCCGGACGTTTCGCTAAAGATTGTCAAATCCCCTAGTGACCTGAATCATCCGGACGCGATAATCCTGCCTGGCAGCAAAAACACTATTGGAGACTTAACCTACCTGAAAAACACAGGTATTCAAGGTAGATTGAAACAACTGACGGAGCAGGGAGTAGAGTTGGTTGGAGTGTGTGGAGGCTTCCAGATGCTCGGAGGAGGAATATCCGATCCGCACTGTCTGGAATCAGACGGTAAGACTTTCCAGGGACTCGGTTTTCTGGGTGTGACAACAATGCTTGCGCCTGAAAAAACATTGACCCGAGCCACATGCACACACATTGAGTCCGGTTTACCTGTGCACGGTTATGAAATTCATCACGGAAAAAGTTCAGGCTCAAATGTCGAGCCCGTGCTGAGGATGGGATCAGGTTCGATTGACGGCGCAAAATCTCGGGACGGACAGATATGGGGAACATATCTCCACGGGATATTCGATGCTGACGAGTTTCGAAGATGGTTCATAGACAGGCTTCGTCAACGACGTGGTCTCGCCCCGAAACGAAAAGTCATGGCCATATATGATCTAGAGCCCGCTCTGGACAGGCTTGCGGATGCCGTCCGTCAAAGTCTCGACATGGAGCGGATATACGGAATAATCGGCCTTTAGGCTTCAAGAGCGACATCCAAAGGTAAACATAATTGTCCTTAACCTGCCCCAGGATAGTAGTTGCGGGAACAAACAGTGGAGTAGGAAAGACTTCCGTTACACTCGCTCTCGTCAGCGCCCTCAAAAAGCGTGGCCTGCGAGTGCAAACGTTTAAGGTAGGGCCTGACTACCTTGATCCCACGTATCTGGCTATCGCTTCCGATCGCCCTTGCTACAATCTTGACGGTTGGATGACAGGGGAAGATTACGTCAAGCGGTTGTTCAAAGCTAAAGCGTCTGAGGCTGACATTTCGATCATCGAAGGTGTAATGGGCCTTTATGATGGCAGCGACCCGGTAGGCTGCGAAGGCTCTACAGCCGAAATCGCCTCATGGCTGCAAGCTCCCACACTTCTTGTAATTAACGCACATGGGATGTCTAGAAGCGTTGGGGCGCTTGTAAAAGGTTACACCGATTTTGAGCCTGACATAAATATTGCCGGAATTGTCGCCAACCAGGTAGGTTCTGAACGGCATGGGGACTGGTTGGCCGAGTCTCTCAAGAGTTTTCGACTACCCAACATCGTAGCGGCTCTTCCTAGAGGGTCTCTCCCCGGACTGCCTAGCAGGCATCTTGGGCTGGTTTCCGCTGACTCTCAGATTTTAAGCCATCACATTCTGGATGATTTGGCTCACGCCATGGAGAAACACGGCAGCGTGGACGACATTGTCAACCTCGCGGGAAGCGCTCCACAAATTTCTTCCACCGCTCAGAAGCAGCGGTTAAAGGATGTTGAAACTATAGCCCGACTGGGCGTAGCCAGAGATCCCGCTTTTCATTTCTATTATCAGGATAATCTGGAGGCTTTCGCTTCCGAGGGATGTGAGCTGCAGGAGTTTTCACCCCTGAAGGACAGATCCTTGCCTGAGGGGCTCGACGGAGTTTATTTCGGAGGAGGCTACCCTGAAGAATATGCGGACGAACTCTCCAGAAACCAGGAAATGATCCATTCGGTGAGGAGTTTTGCTCGAGCAGGCCGAACGATTTACGGTGAGTGCGGTGGCTTGATGTATCTGTCCCAAGGAATTGAATCCAGGAATGGAGACAAATTTGAACTCGTTGGGTTACTTCCGAATTGGACCAGAATGCTGACTCGACGCAAGTCCCTGGGTTATGTCGAGGTTACCCTTACAGGAAAGTCTCTTTTCGGGGTCCCGGGACAACAATTCAGAGGGCATGAGTTTCATTATTCGGAACTGATTGGAAATCCTGTTCAAGATGGCCAGTGGAACATGGCCTATAGAGTCAGGCGACGACGAGCAAATCTTGACCAGCTTGAGGGATTTCAGCGCGACAAAACTCTAGTCAGTTATGTTCACGGGCATTTTGCATCCAAACCTGAACTGGTAAAACATTTTGTCGATATGCTAACAAAAGCGAGAAACCATGAAAAACAAGGTTGATGAGGCGCCTATTAAATCTCACTCCACCAGAAAACCTCTAATAAGGGATTTGTACGAAAACCCTATGAGCGCCGAAGCGATTGAGACCAGATCATTTGAAATTATTGACTCCGAGGCCAGGTCAGACGGTTTCTCGCCCGATCAATGGCAGGTGGTTCGGAGAATGGTTCATACAACGGCTGATTTCGGCTTGATTGACTTCATACGGTTTTCCCAGGATTCAATAGTATCTGCACGGAGGGCGCTGAAATCAGGGGCAAAGATTTTCGTCGACTCCAACATGATTCGATCCGGCTTATCCATGGCCAGGCTTCAGCAGGTCTATCCGGGATATTCATCGGAAGATTTGGTATGTCACGTCGCTGACCAGGACATCGCTGCGGCTGCGAGAGAG
Source organism: Desulfomonilaceae bacterium (assembly GCA_041662605.1). Lineage (NCBI taxonomy): Bacteria > Pseudomonadati > Thermodesulfobacteriota > Desulfomonilia > Desulfomonilales > Desulfomonilaceae > Desulfomonilaceae bacterium. The sequence goes on along the minus strand of JBAZSD010000025.1, from coordinate 34,069 downwards.
AGCGGACTTCCCAGATCCCTCTTCGCTGTGCGCAAGGCAAAATCGATGTTGGACGGAGCCATCGCCGCATTTGGAAACGCTCCCGTCGCATTGATGGAACTGAACCGCCTGATTGTTGAAGAGGGTATCAAACCCGCTATTGTCATAGCCATGCCTGTTGGATTCGTCCATGTTGTGGAAAGCAAAGACGAAATCATGGCGCTTGACATCCCATATATAGCGGTGGCCGGTCGTCGTGGTGGTAGCCCTCTAGCCGTTAGCGCAATTCACGCCCTTTGCGCTCTTGCGTCAGCTAAATAAGGAGGCTTAAAATTGGGTGATTCAAATAAAAAGGCTATCATTCTCATGGGACATGGAAGCCGCGTGCCCGACGCGGGAAAGCACATGGAGAGAGTGGCTGAGGGCCTGAGAGCAAAGTATGGTTATGGTATTGTAGAGATATGTTATATGTCCCGACTTGGTCCCCATTTTCCTGAAATCTTCAAGAAATGTGTTATTCAGGAGGCGACAGATGTAATGGTCATTCCATACTTTCTTCACGATGGCCTGCACCTTGTGCTGGACATCCCGGAGATGATGCAGGAAATCGCGGCTGATTACCCGGAAATTAAACTGGTTTTGGGCGCAAACCTGGGATTCGATGACGCTCTTGTGGATCTTGTAGAGAAAAGGATCTCATCCTCAAAAAATATCTGTGACGTCCGGGAACTGGTTTTACCCCCGAGACGACAGTTTCCTGTTCCCCCAGGCCAGCACGAATTTGTCCCCATGACTCCGGAAGACGCTGCCAGGTTCTTTGAGCAAAACCCTGATGCGCCTCATTGAGGAGGGTCAGTCATGATCAATTTTTTTGGGATCGTCGGAACACTGATGGCGGTCATTGTATTATGGGCCGCCGTTGAACCTGTTCACGCCATGCATATTGCAGAAGGTATACTGCCCATGGGATGGGCTGTCCTGTGGTTCCTCGCGTCTCTTCCGTTAATTGTTGTGGGATTGAGGAATCTGCGGATCAGAAGTGAGAAAGAACCCCATCTCAAGGCGCTGGTAGGTCTTGTAGGGGCAGGTGTCTTCATTATATCCTGCATGCCGATTCCGGTTCCCACGGCAGGAACATGTTCCCACCCTTGCGGAACGGGAATCGCCGCTATACTCATTGGTCCTACGCTGAGCGTGGTTGTTTCCAGCGTTGCTCTGACCCTACAGGCCCTATTCCTGGCTCATGGGGGATTGACTACACTAGGGGCTAATACTTTTTCCATGGGTGTTGCTGGATCATTCGCCGGATACGGAATATTCGTTCTGGCCAGACGGCTTGGGGCTTCCTGGGTCATATCGGCTTTTCTCGCGGGCCTGATCTCCGATTGGGCTACATACGGCGTGACAGCGTTCATATTGACTGGAGCGCTTCATTTTGAAGGATCCTTCTGGAAAATGTTTGTAACAATATGTCTCGCCTTTACACCGACCCAGATCCCGCTTGGAATCCTTGAAGGGTTCGTATCGGCTGGAGCTTATTCTTTTATTCATTCTCGCCGCCCGGAATTTCTCCAAATGTTGGCAAAAGGAGGCGCAGCATGAAAAAACTAGTCGCTGGTGTGATTGTAGCCTTGATCGTCGGAACAGCCCTGGGCTATTTTCTTCAAAAGGACGCAAAATGGGTAGGGACCGATGAAGCCGTAATTGAAAAGTTCGCTAAAGACGCGGGTAGACAGCCTTCTGAGCCTTTCATCAACGTAGATCAGGGAGATTTGTTACTTTTTTGTTTCCTCGTGGCAGGCGCTGTAGGCGGCTTTATATTTGGGTATCGATATCGGGAACTTTTTCCACCTAAATCAGAGCCCGTTGAACGGTTACCGCATGTTTGATCTTTTTTCCGACTTTTTCGCATGCAGGGACAATGTGTTTACGCGAATGGACTCGCGCGTGAAAATGATTGTCGCTTCATGCTTGATTCTAGCCGTTATATTCTCGACACAGATTATATTTCCTCTTGTTGTGTCTGCCGCATGCGTCTCGACTATGATAGCGTTACGCATACCGATGAAGTTGGTCATTGTCAGACTCTTAGGTCCTATGGGAATCGTTTCAGCTCTCGTCGCCGTTCAGACGTTCAGCGCACCCGGCCACAGTTTGTTTTCTTTTTCGCTCTTTGGCTGGACTCTAACAGCTACGAGAGAGGGATTCGCTCACGGAGCCTTACTGGGATCCAGGGTTATTGGGGCTGTTAGTGTTATTTTGCTTCTGGGTTCGGTAACTCCGGCTCACAGGATTTTCCATGCGTTGAGATGGTTCAAGGTCCCTGAAACATGGGTAGAGATAGCCTTGCTCATTTACAGGTATTCATTCACCTTGGCGGACCAGACAGTGGATGTGGCGGAGGCGCAAAAGCTACGTCTGGGATATTCAAGCGTTCGTAAATCGATTTCATCAATGGGTGTCCTTGCCGGAACCGTTATTACCAGATCAATGGACCAGGCAATGAGGACATATGAGGCGATGACCCTCCGAGGATATCATGGAAAGTTGATTTTTGATCCTTTGCCCAAAATGACCGGGGCTGAGATCACCGGTCTTATTGTCGGGGCGCCGATGGTGTTAATGTCGTACGTCATAGTTGAATGGTGGTCCAGGTGAAGCCGACGCCTGCAATTGAAGCCTCTGGTGTGGCTTTTACCTACCAGGAGGGAACCCGCGCCCTTGATAATGTTGATTTCTGGGTTGAATCCGGCGAATTTGTCGCGATGTTGGCATCCAACGGCTCAGGAAAAACCACGCTGATAAAGACTCTGGTGGGACTCCTTACTCCTCAGGCGGGAAAGATCAGGGTCAATGGACATGACATAAGAGAATTGTCAAGAAAGGATTTGTGCAGTCAGATTGGATTGGTTCTTCAGAATCCTGTTGACCAGCTTTTTGCGGCTACAGTGGAAGAAGATGTGGCCTACGGGCCCAAAAATTTGGGTTTGGACAGAGACGAGGTTCAACGACGTGTGACGGAATCATTGGAAAACGTCGCAGCCTCCGAACTTCGATGCCGGGCTATTCATCATTTGAGTTTCGGTGAACAGAAGCGTGTTTCCATGGCGGGTGTACTGGCCATGAAACCTTCAATATTGATTTTGGACGAGCCTACCGCAGGCCTTGATCCGGCTGGAGAGGCCCTGATGATGAGACTCTTGAATCGTCTGAATCGTGAGCAGGGAATCACGGTTATTCTGGCGACCCATTCGGTAGACCTTCTGCCACTGTTTGCAAACAGAATATACGTGCTGCGTCACGGAAAAGTGCTCAAACAGGGGCCTGCGGATGAAATATTCTGTGATCATGAAATGATAAATCAGGCCTGCCTGAGACTGCCATACATAGCCGCTCTGCTTCACAAGATGAAAGAGAGCGACGGTGTGCCTATAAACGGGCTGCCGTTGACTATAGGTGAAGCCCGTATGCGTTTGCTGGAACTCATCCCGGAAGATGTCATTACCAGGCATCCGGAGGTTGAGCTTCAATGAGTTCGGGACGGACCGGTTTTACTACTGGAACCTGCGCGGCAGCCGCGGCCAAAGCCGCTACAATGGTTCTTTGCGGCCGACCATCACCCTCAGAAGTAAATATAACTTTACCAGATGGCTCAAACGTAAAAATTCCGATCGTGTCCATGGACGGCGGCAAAGACTTCTTCGAGGCTTGTGTCCGTAAGGACGCCGGAGATGATCCGGATGTTACGGATGGCTGCTCGATAAAAGTGTTGGTCCAATGGACGGATGGCCATGATGTAATCTTCAGGGCGGGCAGAGGTGTCGGCACAGTTACAAAACCAGGTCTTTCAGTGGCTCCCGGTGAGCCGGCCGTGAATCCCGTACCCAGGCTAATGATAAGGACGGCGATCAGGGACATTACGGATCGCGCAGTTATCGTGACTATTTCTATCCCAGGCGGAGAAGAGCTTGCTTCAAAGACTTTTAATCCGAGATTGGGAATTGAAGGCGGCCTGTCCATCCTGGGAACATCAGGTATAGTACGACCTTTTAGCAGCGCCGCTCTTCAGGACGCCCTAAAATGCGCTTTGAACGTGGCCGTGGCATGTAAAGTTAAATTTCCGGCATTTGTTCCTGGACGAATAGGAGACAAGGCGGTTAAAAAGCTGTTCAGACCTGCGGATGAACAGGTGATCGAAGTTAGCAATGAGTGGGGTTTCATGCTTGATCTCGCTGCAGAGGTTGACTTCGAAAGGCTGCTGGCGCTGGGACATCCGGGGAAACTCGCAAAACTTATGGCCGGTTGGTGGGATACGCACTCATCGAGATCACCGAGCGCCGTGCCTGCGGTGATGGAACTTGCTGAAAGGGTTCTCGGTTCAAGACCACCAGAATCCCTGACGGTAGAGGGCGTTTTTCGAGGGCTGCCGCCTGCGGAACAAAAGAAATTGGCTGACGAGCTATCAGCTCGGATCCGAAGCAAGATTTACGACCGGATCGGGCAACGGTTCGACGTCACTGTCGTTCTAGTGACTATGGCTGGAGATTTGCTGGGCGAGGACGGGGATACGAGTCCATGGCTATGAGTAAATCCGGAATTTACCTGTAACCGAAAGAAGTGTTAACATATGAAACGAGGCGTCTTATACGGTATAGGAGTGGGACCGGGTGATCCCGACCTGATCACTTTCAAGGGTGTCAGGATCCTTGAATCATGCTCTCATGTGTTCGTTCCTAAAGCCAGGCAGGAGGGCGGAAGCCTAGCGCTCACCATCGCCGGCAAGCATGTCAACCCGGAAGCCAAAATTCACGAAATAGTTTTCCCAATGACAACAGATAAAGAGGAACTCAACCGACGGTGGGAAGATTCGGCCCGGCAGATCGGCGAGGTCCTCGAAAGCGGTTCAGACGCTTGTTTCCTGACTCTGGGGGACGCTTTTCTGTATTCGACATATATCTATATGCTCAAGGCGCTTCGTAGAAGAATCCCCGACGTTGATGTAGTCACTGTCCCGGGAATTACGGCTTTCAGCGCTGCGGCCGCAGTCTCGGAATTTCCCGTAGGGCAAGGGAAAGAGTCAGTTACCATTGTCCCGACGGCGGATGATCTCGAAGAAGTCAAGAGGGCAATTGGCGCTGGAGGAACTGTTGTATTAATGAAAATCGGCAAGCGTCTTGATCGAATCCTTGACATTCTGGAAGACTCGTCCGCTCTCGGACGCGGTGTGTTTGTTTCTCACGTGGGACTGGAAAATCAGAAAATCGTCAAGGACTTGAGGACGCTGAAAACTGGCGCTGAGGATAGGGGTTATTTGTCAGTGATGTTGGTTCGCGGAAGTGATGAGGAGATCTCATGAAAGTTTTTTTTGTTGGGGCCGGGCCTGGCGATCCCGAATTGCTCTCGGTCAAGGCTGATAGATTGCTGCGCCGAACTCACATCTGTATCTATGCGGGCTCATTGATAAATCCTGATATTCTCAGTCTCCTGCCTGCAGGAGCCGAAATGCATGATTCAGCCAATCTGGACCTCCAGGAAATCAAGGGACTTTTCCTTGAAGCAAAAAACAGGGACATTGATGTGGTGCGTTTACACTCTGGAGACCCTTCCATTTACGGCGCTATCAGGGAACAAATGAATGAATTGGATCAATTGGGTATAGATTATGAAGTAATACCCGGAGTGAGTTCATTTCAGGCGTCGGCCGCTGCATTGAAGACTGAACTGACTGCGCCCGAGTTTGCGCAGACGATAATCCTTACACGCACATCTGGACGCACTCCTATGCCTGAGGAGCAGGACCTAAAGATATTGGCCCGAACCCACTCGACTTTGTGCATATTCCTTTCAACTCATAAGTTGAACGATGTGGCGGACACACTGAGCGAACACTACGGATCAGATTGTCCGGTAGCCCTGGTATACAGAGCGTCGTGGCCGGATCAGATCATTGTCAGGGGGACTCTGGCCGATATATCGACAAAAGTGTCTGAAGCGGGGATCAAGAAGACCGCCATGATAATAGTTGGTCCGGCCCTATCCAGGGATATTCCTCCCTCCAGGCTCTATGATCCGGCTTTTTCACACGAGTATCGCATTGGGAAGGAGTCATGACGGTCGCAGTCATTACCCTGTCCAAGGAAGGCGCTAACGTAGCGACCAAACTGAAGTCCAATATTTCCGGCTCCGGGATGTGGTTGCATACGAGTGTTCCAGGGGCATGGGAAGCTCAACGCTTTACCAGTGTGTATGAGTTGACAGCGCAGATTTTTTCACAACACTCAGGACTCATATATATAGCCCCGTGTGGAGTAGCGGTTCGCTCTGTGGCCCCACATTTAAGAAACAAAAAACAGGACCCGGCGGTGGTTGTTGTAGATGTCCTGGGACGATGGTCCATAAGTCTGGTCAGTGGACATGAGGGTGGCGCCAATGATCTCGCCTTGCAGGTCGCAAACATCTTGTCGGCCGAACCAGTGATCACAACCACCACAGAAGCGCTCAAAACTCTCATCGTAGGAATAGGCTGCCGAAAGGGAATTGGATCTGAAGAGATCGTAAAAGCCATTAGGGTTACTCTTGACCAGGCTGATCTCAACCTCAGTCAGGTGAGGATGTTGAGTTCAGCCGATATTAAAGCCGCTGAAGAAGGGATTGTGAGAGCGTCTCAGGAATTGGGAATACCCTTGAGAATAATATCTTCTGAAGAGATACGAAACTGCGTTCTTAAATTCAAACATTCGGATTTTGTTGAAAATAGGGTTGGTTTACCTGCGGTGGCGGAGCCCGCGGCTCTCCTTGCGGGAAGGAGGACAAAATTAATAATCGAGAAGCGGATCTTCGACGGGATAACGATAGCGGTGGCAAAGGAAAACTCTTTGTAGTTGGAATAGGACCAGGCGGCCCTTTGGACAGAACCCCGCGCGCGGAATTGGCGCTGACGCAAAGTCAGGTCGTTGTTGGTTACAAACGTTATCTAGATCTAATAAAGGACATTACTGAAGGAAAAGAACTCATTTCCTCCGGCATGACCAAGGAAACCGAGAGGTGTATAGCGGCCATTGATCGAGCCGACCAGGGAGCCACGGTTGCCCTGGTATCGTCCGGTGACGCCGGGATTTACGGAATGGCTGGTCTTGCGTTAGAGCTTGCGAGCGGCTCAGCAAAGTCTTTTCCTATTGAAATTGTCTCCGGGGTTACCTCTGCTACCGCTACAGCGGCTCGACTCGGGGCCCCCTTGATGCTGGATTTCGCATGTATCAGCCTGAGCGACTTATTGGCCCCATGGTCTATGATTAAACAGAGACTGGAAGCCGTAGCCGGGGCTGATTTTGTGGTGGCTCTTTATAATCCCAGGAGTAAAGGGCGGACGCGACAACTCGATGAAGCCGCTGAGATCTTCAGGAAATATAGGAACGGGGTAACACCGGTCGGCGTAGGCACAGCGGTGGGCACGGATGAAGAGATTATCCTGCTATCGGACCTGGACCATTTCCTTGACCTTGAGATCAACATGAGAAGTATTGTGATCATTGGGAACAGATCGTCTAAGATTGTCGATGGATGGTTTATAACACCCCGGGGTTACAAGGTTTAAGTTTTCAGATTAATCCGAAGGGCTGTTAGAATTTGAGAAGATTTTTAATGACTTGATTGTCAATTTAGCTTGTTTAGCCATGAGTTTCCTGCACATTTGAGGAACATATAATCGTAATAATTAGCCCATCCCGTTGTGGTAAAATTCTATATTAATTAATGTCTGCCACTTCGAGATGGGCCAGTTCAACAATTATAATTGTAATAATTTATTTCCTTACTAATGAAATCCTCGACCACAGAAAGGCGTATCCGCATATTCAGGAGTAGAGCAAACTGTTGATCGAACTTTGTCACGATGACACGCTACCCATCTGCCAAAACCATCTTCATCCGGCCAGACTTCTATATTCGGACGATTACCTTGTTCCTCAATTCTTTCATTTAGGCCATCAACTATGGCCCCTACAAATTCTCTCGATGCGCTCATTATATATATCCTCCAGTTGGGCTTATTATTCTTTGTTTCGGTTATATAGATGCCCGAGATTAAAACTTGATTCACAATTAGTCAGAAATTGATATACAGGCTATTAAAGGGATCGGAAGGTTGTCGATGGTACAATTCAGGATCTTTATCAATAGGCGCAATGCCAGAGGGAGAGGATTGATTGTCTGAGAAAATCGGGGTCGCAATCATAGGTGGAGGGATTGTTGGATGCTGGGTCGCTCTGGAACTTTCAAAAAAGAACCAGGATGTATTTCTCTTTGAAAAAAACCCCGGGATAACTCAGGGAGAAAACCAATCCTCCAGAAACTCTGGGGTTAACCACGCTGGACTAAATTATGACTTGCTCACGAGGCCTCTGAAGGCGAGGCTTTGCGTCGAGGGAAACCGGCTGTGGGAAGAATTTTGCCGAAAACATTCACTTCCATTTCTAAAAGTTGGAAAACTGATGGTAGCTTTCAACGAACAGGAAGAAAATGAACTGGATCAATATCTTCTAAGAGCCATGGAGAATGGGGTTCCGGATGTCGAGAAAATTTCGGGAGTTCGGGTACGTGAGATCGAACCAAATGTGGTTGCCGCTTCGGCGCTCTATATTCCAAGTTCGGGGATTTTCGAACCGACTTCGCTGCTTAGGCAAGTATATTTCCTGGCTTCAAACCAGGGTGTTCAGTTCATGACAGGGACTGAAGTGGTAAAACTGACTCTTGTTAAGAACAGACCCAGAATGGAAATCAGATATCGTGATGGTTCCACCGATTGGATAGAACCTAAAAATATTGTCAACGCAGCAGGTGTCAACGGTGTCGGTGTGGCTCGCATGATGGACTGCGATTTCCCACTCAAGGCCGCGCTAATCAGAGGGGATTCCATGAAATTCAATCGGAAATCGAGACAAGATCTGTATCTGAATGGGACAAACATTTACCCGACGCCCAAAACTGCGAAGACTCCGTTTGGTCTTCAACGGACGGTTGGAGTTCATCTTACTCCTACATTTGACTACTTCGACGGCCACTTCGCCATCAGTGACATCGTGATGGTAGGCCCCAGGTTGACTCCTGTAAAAAGCCCAACGGATTTTCAGACCCCTATGCCCAAGACTGACCTTTTTGTTGAAGATACCAATTTTTTCCCAAGCCTGAAGTCTTGCGACCTATCCCCAAATTTTGGAGGGATTCAGGCCAGACTTGATGGGTACTCGGATTTCTCCATAGATAGGGACAAAGTCTGCCCTGACATCATACATCTTGTCGGGATAGACAGTCCCGGATTCACTTCGGCGCCGGCCATAGCCCGTTTCGTCGCTCTGAATTTTTTCTAGAACAAGATTAAGCGATCCCTTCAAGAACAAAAACAAGATTGGTTTGTCGGTAAGCTCAAGCGAGCAAAAATCTTCCGAAGCGGGTTTTCTGGAGCTTGGCGATAAATTCGACTAGAGAAAGGGGAATTATTAATGACAGGTAAAAAGTTAGAAACTCTTGGTCTTGTTTTATTGGTCTGTCTGTTTTGTTTTAGCTTGTCGGCTCAACGACAGGCAATGGCCGACGATAGTATCACATCAAATGTAAAAATTACCCCCAAGAAGAAACTTTCTGACGCGGAACACAGGGCTCTATCTGAAGCTGCAGGGAGACTACTGAGCCATGTCAATCTTGCTCGGAAGGCTATTGCGGACAATAAGCTTGATGCGGCGAAAGAACAAGTGGACAAGGGACTCACTTTAGTAAAGATCATCGAAAACGCCGCTCCGACTTACGAGATTGACGCTGACATAAAATCTGGAGACACAACGTACACGGACAAACGTACAGTGGAGCAATTGATAGTCCCAATATACGCGGAAATGGATCAGGCAGAGTCAGTGCTCTTACCTATAAAACAGGCGAAAAAGGAGGCTGCCGCTCAGGCTGCGGCAAAGAACGGCTCGGCGCCGATGGATGTAGATTTTATTTTTACGAGAGCGTCTTTAGATGTGGGCGGGGCCAAACTGGATCTGAAGAAAGCGGCTGAAGCTATTAACAATAAGGACGGCGAGCTTGCCAACAAAAGCCTAGCCGACATCCAGAACAGATTGGTTATTTTTGAATATGATGAATGGGATGCGCCGATAGTGAGAGCCAGATCCTACTTGTGGGACGCTCTCAAAAGTGTTGAAAACAAAGATTGGACCGACGCGAAGACCTATGTAAAAGAAGCCGGTGAAAATTTGAAATCCCTTAAGGACAAAGGGAGCAAAGAACTCTCAGAGAAGGTGAAGGCTCTTTCCGATCAATTCTCGGCGCTGAACAAGAAGCTAGATGAAAAAAAAGATAGCGCCACGACTGATATCCTTTCTCTGTGGGATAAAATTACCAAAGGAATGTAATTTGTAAAATACTGATGAGCCAAATTTTTAGACAGGCTCTTACTTAAGCCAATAATATCCTTTTACTCCGGTTCTCAGGGACAGCGCGGACAACCCTGAGAACCGCGTCAGCCCGGTTTCTCACCTCATACGACAGAATAGTTTGATTGAATATCTTTTTCTTTTTCAGTAACCTTCAACTGAATAAATTTAATCACCGGAAATTAGATTTTAGAAAGCAGGGCTTTTCGGGTGGACAACTCGCTTAATCTTTCATAAATGTAAAAGATTATGATTGAAAGGATTCCATATGGCTGAGAAATTCGTCAGTATCAGGAATTTAAGATTCTTGCTTCACGAAATGTTCCACACTGAACGTCTAACAGAATTTGAGTACTATTCCGATCATTCGAGGGAGACTTTTGATCTCGCGTTGGATACGGCGCTTAAGATATCGAAGGCTCTTCTTCAACCAGTACTTCAGGAGATGGACAAAAATCCGCCCGAATTCATAAACGGCGCAGTGCGCGTTCACCCATTAGTTAAAGAATTTATAAAAGAATGTGGGGCGGGGGGATGGATAGCCGCAAACGCTTCATATGAACTTGATGGCCAACAACTACCCTTTACAGTAACGTCCGCCTGCCATTTCATATTTGGCGCGGCAAATTATTCAGCGTCCGTATATCCTTTGCTCATGTACGGGGCGGCTCATTTGATTGATTCTTTTGGGTCGGAGGATCTTAAACGTGAATTCATTCCTCGAATGTTCTCGGGGAAGTGGCAGGGCACAATGGCTCTTACTGAACCGCAGGCCGGAAGTTCACTGGGAGATCTGCGGACACAGGCTGTCAATACTGACAAAGATTATTACCTAATACGAGGCCAAAAGATCTTTATCTCAGCGGGCGACCATGATGCGGTTGAAAATGTGGTTCATCTAATGTTGGCAAGGATTAAGGGCTCTCCTCCAGGGACTAAAGGCGTTTCCCTTTTTGTGGTTCCTAAAAGACGCTTCAATCAGGAAGGCGCTCTGGTTTCGAACGATGTCAATGTTTCAGCCCTTTACCACAAGTTGGGTTATCGTGGGGCGCCGATAGTGCAACTCAGTCTGGGAGAAAACGACGACTGCCATGGCTATCTGGTAGGCGCAGCGAACAAGGGTCTTTCTTACATGTTTCAAATGATGAACGAGGCCAGGTTAGAGGTGGGCCTCGGCGCGGCAGCGATAGCTTCAGCAGCGTATCACGCGTCCCTGGAATACGCCAGGGAACGACGCCAGGGTCGAAAAGTGTCGGAAAAGAATCCTGAGTCTGAGCCTGTCAGAATCATCGAACACAGTGATGTGCGTAGAATGTTACTTTTCCAGAAAGCTGTAGTTGAAGGATCTCTATCCCTTGTTCTCCAATGTTGTCTGTACTCCGATCTGGCGCATGTCAGAACTGGCGACCTGAAGGAACGTTACAGCTTGCTTTTGGATCTACTCACGCCGGCAGCCAAGACATATCCGTCGGAAATGGGAGTACTATCGGTCAGTCAGGGGTTGCAAGTCCTTGGGGGCTATGGTTTCTGTGATGAATTCCCTCTGGAGCAATTCTATAGAGACATCAGGATACATCCTATTCATGAGGGTTCGACAGGAATCCAGGGTATGGATCTACTGGGCCGGAAAATCGTAATGAACGGTGGGAAGGCTTTTTTACTGTTTCTTGAAGAAGTTGGGGCGACCATAAGATCAGCCCAAAACAGGGACTTGCTCAAACTTTACGGCGATAGGCTCGAAGATGCTCTCAATTCGTTGAAAGACATTACCTTTGGCCTGACCAAGATAGGCTCTTCAGGCCGGATCGAGAATTTTCTGGCGGACGCCACCTTATACCTGGAGTTGTTCTCGATAGTCACCATCGCATGGCAATGGTTAAAACAGGCTATTGTTGCATCCAGGGGTATTGACTCTTCTCCTGGCGAGTCGGATAGAGCTTTTTATAGTGGTAAGCTGGTAACCATGAAATATTTCTTCCACTATGAGCTTCCCAAGACAAAAGGGCTGTTAGAACGTCTTTCCGAAAATGATGGCCTCACAGTGAACTTTGATGAAAATTGTTTGGATGACTGATCAAGCGTCAGTCATTTATAACCAGGGCCATGTGGCCCGGATGAAGGTAGTTAAATGGAAAAGAAAGTGGTCGGAGTGGCTCGATATGAGACTCCGTTTATTTCTGTTCGAGATGTGGTGGAACTGGCCGGTGGAATTAGCCAAATTTCGAAATCTGAAAAGGTGTTTATAAAACCCAATATTGTTTTCTGGAGCAAATCGGCGCCTTTCCCAAAATGGGGAGTAGTTACTACCTCCAGAGTCGTAATGGATGTCGTAAAGCTTTTAAAAGATCAGGGAGTAGACGACATAACAATTGGGGAAGGAACGGTCGTGCTTGATCCCAAAGACAGGGAGACCCAAGCCCATGCCTACAGTTATTTAGGTTACACATCTTTGGAAAAGCGATTTGGAGTAAGACTCATCAATGTCTTTGATCGGCCGTTTGAAAAAGTCGATGTTGGGGAGGGCGTTAGCCTCAATTTCAATACAGATATTCTACACAGCGATGTCGTCATCAACCTACCCGTCTTGAAAACGCATGCTCAGGCGGTTGTCAGTCTGGGAGTCAAGAATCTCAAGGGAACTATTGACATCAATTCACGTAAAAAGTGCCACACTGTCAGCGGAGAGAGGGATCTTAATTTCTATGTTTCAACATTGATGAGAAATTTTCCCAAAATGTTAACCCTCATTGACGGTGTCTATTCTAATGAAAGAGGACCAGGGTTCGATGGGAAAGCCAGAAGAACGAACCTTCTCGTTGCGTCGTGGGATGTTCTTTCAGCCGATTTCGTCGGGGCCCAGATTTTGGGATACAGACCGGATCAGGTTCCTCATCTGAAACAAGCGGCAGAGTTCAGCTCAAGACCCACGGACATGTCCGAAATCGAGGTCAGGGGCCTCAATATAGAATCCGTCGCAAGTTTCCATGAATATACTTTCCCTTACACTCAAGACAATTCGCTTCCCGCGCCGATGGCAAAAATGGGAATCTCCGGCGTCTCATACCCAAAATATGATTCGAGTCTGTGCACATATTGTTCTTTGCTGACCGGAGCGGTATTGACTACCATTGCCATGTCCTGGAAAGGAGCGCCGTGGCCCAATGTTGAGGTTTTAACCGGCAAGCTCATGAAACCTACGCCGGGAAAGAAATCGATATTGATTGGAAAATGTCTCTTCGAAGCGAACAAAAACACCGGTGACTTGAAAGACGTGATATTTGTGAAAAGTTGTCCGCCCAACCCTGAAAAGATCGTCGAAGCTTTCGCCAGCAGTGGAGTTGAAATAAACCCCTATATACTTAAAAACCTGGACAAATTTCCAGCTTCTTTCATGAAAAAGTACGAAAACAATCCTGACTTTGATGAATCCTTTTACCATATTTAAATTCGTTGACAAGAGGATCAATCTTATTAGACTAATAATTCTATGCTTATCTGTGCTCTTTTTCGGGTTGTTCCGGGCGCTCCAAAATAAAGACTACCCGAAAAAGGCAAAATTCCCGTTTCTACAAAAAATTCAAGGAGTCTTATAATGGACAAGAAGCCCAGACTGATTCAAAGAACACCCAGCGCGTACTCATACCCCCTGTTGATCAAGAATCTTCTGATTACGCCTATTCTTTACGCTCCAGACCAAGAGATAGTATACCGGGATAAACTGAGAATGACGTACAGAGATCTGTACCAGCGCATAAACAGGTTGGCTTCGGCTCTAACCGATTTGGGTGTCGGGTCTGACGACACTATTGGAGTCATGGATTGGGATTCGCATCGTTATCTGGAGTGCTTTTTCGCTATTCCGATGATGGGCTCAGTGCTTCACACCGTTAATATCAGGCTTTCAGCCGAACAGATAATATATACGGTCAACCATGCTGAGGACACGGTTCTACTTGTCAATGAAGAGTTTGCGCCTCTCGTTGAGAGCATTAAGGATCAGCTCAAGACAGTCAAAACAATCATTCTGATGAAAGATTCCGACGAAGGCCCAAAATCGAGCCTGAATTTCGCCGGGGAATATGAGGAATTGCTTGCCAAAGCTTCTCCCGATTTTGAATTTCCGGATTTTGATGAAAATACTATGGCTACCCTTTTCTATACAACAGGCACAACAGGGGATCCTAAGGGTGTGTACTATAGTCACAGACAACTTGTGCTTCACACGTTCGACATGTCTATGGCCCTTTCCGGTTTTTCGTCCATTGTAAGGTTCCAGTCCGCCGATGTGTATATGCCGATCACACCTATGTTCCATGTCCATGCGTGGGGCATTCCCTACCTGGCTACTCTTTTGGGTTGTAAACAGGTATATCCGGGAAGATATGAGCCGGCATTATTGCTCAAGCTTCTTCTAACCGAAAAAGTGACTTTTTCACACTGTGTTCCGACCATTCTTCACATGTTAGTCTCCAGTCCTGTGGCTAAACAGGTAGATTTGAGCAATTGGAAAGTCGTAATTGGAGGATCCGCTTTGCCCAGGGGGCTAGCAAAGGCTGCTATGGATTTGGGCATCGAAATTATTGCGGCGTACGGTATGTCTGAAACCTGTCCACTCCTTACAGCCGCCAATTTGAAGCCAAAAATGGCCGACTGGAGTCTAGAAGACAAGATCGATGTGATTACCAAAACAGGTTTGCCGACACCTTTGGTGAACCTCAAAGTTGTTGATTCACTGGGAAAAGAAGTTCCGCATGACGGGATAACAACAGGGGAGATAGTTGTAAGAACTCCTTGGCTTACCCAGGGCTATTTCAAGTCACCGGAGAAGTCTGAGGAACTATGGAAAGATGGATGGCTTCACACAGGTGACGTTGCCAATATGGATCCTGAAGGCTATGTGAAGATCACAGATCGGTTCAAGGATGTTATAAAGACTGGTGGTGAATGGATCTCATCGCTCGAACTGGAGAGTCTCATAAGTCAACATCCTTCAATTTCTGAAGTCGCTGTCATAGGTGTTCCTGATGACAAGTGGGGGGAAAGACCTGTAGCCCTGGTTGTACAGAAGGTTGACCACACTTTCTCCGAGGATGTCTTACGGGCTTACATGCAGGGAATTGCTGACAAAGGCGTAATATCAAAGTGGGCGATACCGGACCGGTTCTTTCTGGTTCAGGAGATACCCAAGACCAGTGTGGGTAAACTGAATAAAAAGGTTATACGCCAACAGGTTGGCGAGGGAGTTTACAAGTAATTAACAACTTATTTTGGATCAAACAAAGGCACGGGCAGTCTATCAGGCGTCCCTGCCTTTGTTTGAACGTCGTCAATTAAGCCGAACATCAACTGTCGAGTATTCTGCGAATCTCTCCGAGATTACGATGGAGAGACTATGACGCCGAAAAATTCACATCTATCACAATCGTGACAATGGCGGTTTGCCTATCCGGTGGACTGTAAATCCTATTTCAAACATTTGTTTGTGATCGAGCAGATTCCTGCCGTCAAAAATAAAGGCGGGCTTTTCCATGTTTTTATAAATTCTATGGTAATCAAGTTTTGCAAACTCAGCCCAATCGGTAGTTATCACAATAGCATGCGCTCCGAAAGCCGCATTGTAAGGATCGGACTCGAGGGTAAATTTCCCTTGGTAATCTTTCAGGTCTTGCCTGGCTCCTTCAGAAGCTTTGGGGTCATGAATGGCGAGATCGGCTTTTTCCTCCAGAAGCGATCTACATACCTGTATTGCCGGTGACTCCCTCGTGTCACCCGTGTCGGCTTTAAATGCAAAACCGAACACTGCTATTTTCTTGCCCACAACGGTATTAAACATATTAGTGATTATAAGGTTGGCGAATCTTCGCTGCTGGTAAGAGTTGATTTGTATGACCTGTTCCCAATATCGGGCAATTTCAAACAACCCATAGTTTTCAGCTATGTAAGTCAGGTTTAAAATATCCTTCTTGAAACATGAACCACCAAAACCAACGCCCGCTTTGAGAAACTTGGGGCCGATCCTGGAATCCATTCCTACCGCCCTAGCGACTTCTTCTATGTCTGCGTTGGTCTTTTCACAAAGAGCCGAGATCGTGTTGATCGATGACACTCTTTGAGCAAGAAATGCGTTAGCCACCAATTTTGACAGTTCACTGGACCACACATTAGAAGTAACTATTTTGTCCTCTGGCACCCAATGTCTATAAATATTGACTATTTCATGAAGGGCCGCTTGACCGGATTCGGTCTGCCGAGCCCCGATTAGGACCCTGTCCGGATTTTCCAAATCCCTGATTGCCGTTCCTTCTGCGAGGAATTCCGGATTGGATACAACCTCGAAGTGGATCCCTTTTTCGTTTGAATCAAGTATTCGCCCTATCGCCGCCGCCGTCCTGACGGGAAGAGTGCTTTTCTCAACAACTATCTTTCCTCGTGAACTGTTTTTCAGAATTTGTCTGGCAGTTTTCTCCCAGAATTGTAAATCCGCCGCTTTCCCTGCTCCCATGCCAAATGTCTTGGTAGGGGTGTTTACACTCACAAAGATTATGTCGGCCTCTTCAATGTGATCATCAACCTCAGTGCTGAAGAAAAGGTTCTTTCCGCGAACTTGCGACACTATCTGATCGAGGCCCGGCTCAAAAATCGGCAACTGAGATGAATTCCACTGGGCGATACGCTCCTGGTTCAGATCAACAACCATGATTCTATACTCGGGGCAATGGCGCGCTATCACGGCCATAGTAGGGCCGCCCACGTAACCTGCGCCAATACAGAGAATATTTTTTTCGAACATGAGCTTCCTCCAACAAGACCATCAAAAGAACAATCTCAATGAATTAAAAAGAACCCAGAATCGTCACTTTTTGTTTTCAAGAACGTGTAGATAACCAAAAAGGCAGGAACTACTTGCTTTTGATATTTGCCAGAAGTTGCTTGGCTTCGTCATCCAGGCCCAGCTTAGGATATTGATCGAGAACCCGTTGAGCAGCCAAGCGAGCAGCCTTATAGTTTCCAAGACTGATATAAGAGCGAGCTTTGTACAACTCCTTGTCAGCGAGTTTTCTCTGGCACTCCCGACTTTTTTCTTCGGCCTTTTTTCCCCATTCTCCGGCATCCGGCGCTTCTGAGACTGCTTTGAAGGACCTTATGGCCTGTTTGACCACACGGTTATCAAGGTCCGTTCCTTTGATCTGATTGAAATATGACATGCCTATTTGATAGCGAGCCTTGGAGGCGTCTTTGTCGGCGGGATAAAGTTCGAGAAACTGCAAATATCTTGCTATCGCCCTGTCGTATGAACCTTCATCGTAGAAAGCGTCAGCTATTGATAAATAGACTTGGGGCATTTGCTTAAATTCGGGGTAAGCCGATTTCAATCGTTCAAGAGAACTTACCGCGTCGGCATAGCTTTTTTCCTTTAGTTTGTCCTTGGCCTTGCTGAATAGCTCTTCAGGCGAAACGCTTTTGTCTTTGACATCGGAGTTCCATAAAGCAGGACAACCCGACATTAGAACGGCAAGTATAGTCACTAATAAGAAACGGACAAACAAAATCACTCTAAAAAGTCCCCAAAAAAACAAACATATAATGCGCTGTTTACCAATCTGGCTCCCTTATGTCAAGAAATGGTCAGTAGGTTCTGTGCAATATTCTATCTGAGAGCTTGATTAGCGCCCTTTTCTCTTCGGAATCAGGGAATATGGCCAAGGACTCCACCGCTGCGTTGAGGTAGTCTCTACTGCGAGACAATGTCTCCGTTAGTCCGCCTCTGCGATCAAGAAATTTCCGCACCCATGCAAGATCTTCATTCGTCACGGTCTTCCCATGAATCATCTCCTTTACCGCAGCCTTTTCCTCAGGGTTTGCCCCTCTCAGAGAAGCGATCAACGGAAGTGTCAATTTCCCTTCTTCCAGATCTTTTCCAGGGTTCTTCCCCATCGTCTCTTTTTCGGACCTGTAATCGATGACATCGTCCGTCATCTGGAAAGCGATCCCCAGGTTGAAACCAAACCTGGCCAGGGCTTCTTCTTTCTCCGAATCAAGGCCGCCCAGAATTGATCCCCCTCTGCAGGCAGCCTCCATAAGGACCGCTGTTTTATCCGTGATGACTTGGAGGTAATCTTTTTCGCTAAAATCCATGTTGCCTATGTTCATCATTTGAAAAAGCTCACCTTCACTGAGTCGCTCAGTGGTTCGTGACACAATTTCCAGTATTCTCAGGTTCTGGATCGATGTGAGGGCGGTAAACGCCTTGGCGAGTATGAAATCACCTCCTAGGACGCACATTTCATTCGACCAAAGGGTGTTTGCCGCTGGTCTGCCTCGACGCGTGTCCGCAGAATCCACTACATCGTCGTGTAAAAGCGTGGCCGTATGTATGCACTCAATCGCGCCGGACAGCGTTACAGCGTGAATACCCGTGTAGCCACCCATTCTCGCTGCTATAACCGTTAATTGAGGCCTGATTCTCTTGCCTCCGCTATTCATAATGTGAGCGCCTATTTCAAAAGCGACGGGAACTCGACTACGCAACTGTTGTATGAGTTGATCTTCCAATTGGTCCATAGTGGACTGTATTGATTCTAAAAGGTCCAAATTTATACCCCGAGAACGTTCATATCACTTGACACTGTAAAAGAACGCATTGACGGCCTTTATCATCAAGCCAGAAATAACTATTGCGACCAAGGCGTGAGGCGCCAGGCCTAGAAACTTTCTGGACCATGATTTGTCGCTCCATTGAGCAAGCTTGAAATCGGTGATTAGAGTCCAAACCAACCCAATCAAGACTGTCACGTACTGAATGTGCCTGGTTGTGTCCGGCTCAACCGTTATGATCAAACTTCTAAGAATTTCTATGTCAAAATACTTACTTATCAGGATAGGTATCTGCACGCCAAGGTTAATGAGATAATATACATGAAAAGCTAGAAAACAGGTTAGCGTGATCGGAAGTAGAGCCAACCCGAAACGCGCGAAATTTTGTCTCAACGTATCGCCAAAAATCCGTCGGGATAGCTGCGCCGCCGCCAGGGTCATCAGGTTGAGGCTGATGATAATCGTTAAAAAGACCATGGTGAAGAATACAACCGGAGAAAAGGGTGTCTGTACGGCTAGCGCTTTATACTCCGGCATTGTGCTCACCATCTCGCTAAACAATCCCCCTATCATTCCAAGAACCAAAAAAGCTGTACCCGCATGTCTCTGGCTGAGTTGCCATATTTCCTCACCAGGTAGCCGTAGATTAAGAGTTATCGCGGAATGAGGGCAGTTCTTGACGCACTGGCCACATAATCTACAAACCCGGTTGCTCCTCAACCTAGGCCCAGCATGCCCAAACTGGCATCCGACATTCTCGCTTGTTCCGAGGTAACATTCATTTGAGGAGCATTGTGATATGCAAATAGCGCTGTTGGCGCGGAGTTCCAAAAAAGAAGTTTTTGAAAGCACTCCTACCATTCCACCCAGGCCGCAAAGGTATAGACACCACGACTGACGTTCGTAAACGATCGACACAAGTATGGCGGACAGTAGCATTGTTAGAAGAAGCAAGCCAAGCTTGGCAGGCGAATTTCTAATGTTTGTGGCTGTTTCGAACCAGATAACAAAAAGAACCGCTCCCGCAATAAGAAAATCAGAATGTCTTTTCAAAAAAGCGGGGAATGGCTTTTCGAAAGAAACCAAGCGCTGGGCGAGATTCGAGATTACCCCTATCGGACACAATGAGCACCAGAATCTGGCCCATATAAGGGACCCTCCAATTAGGATCGGCCATCCAAGAGCCCAACTTATAAGGGCCGCAGGGTTATTTAAAGGATCGGATGGCCCCAAGAACAGGAACAATAGTATGAGAAAAAAGAATGGAGTTACGGCGCTTTGGAGCAAAGCCGGATATAGGGGACTGAGAAACGCCTTTTTGATCGACGCAAACTTGAAAAGATTTACCTTCCATTTGCCTTGAACGTGCTGAAGGTCAAAGTATATGTCCTGGGGCCTTAAAACTCCCCCTTCGCAAACAAGTATGGCTCGTTTCAATGTGATTGAAAGTTCCAAATCATTCCCAGGCCAACTGTAGTTGAGAAGTGTTTTCAGCGTCTCTCTAGGTAGATCGCTCAATTCTCGCCCCAGTTCTTCCTGATATTTTTTCAAATAATAGCGGATAAGACCGGGTATCTCACGACGTCGCTGTCTAAGCGGGGGTATAGTGACGGATCTCTGAAGCAGTCCAAAAATTAAAGGATGATTCTCCAATGTAATTTGGGATTTGGAAAGCCTGGTAGTGGCCAGCAGACGGACCTTTGCTCGCATTTGAGCAAACCCCCCTCGACGTCGAAAGGTGTCCGTGACTATTGCCTCCATAAGCTTCATTTGGCATACAGGGGTCAGTTTCTCAATCCCGCGTATGAGAAGCGTTCCTTCGTCGCTCAATTCGAAATAACCGGGAGTTTCTTTGATTGATCCGTCACGGCCCGCTTCTTCATGTCCAAAAATCAGCCTTAACTGTTTTTCCGTGATTTCGGATTCATTTTCTTTGCCGGAGCCCTCTAGTGAACCGGTTAGCCAGTTGTCGGAAGCACGATGTAAATCCAGTACCAGGAATACCTCTTTGGCATACCTGCTCATTTTGTACATCTGTTGAGCAATTAACTCTTTGCCTACCCCACTCTCACCTATAACCAACGTAGGGCCATCCGATTCCGCCAGCCTTTCAATTTTGGGGGCCAGACTTTTCCGGATGCTTTCCCCGATCACATAATCTGGAAATATTTCGTATTCCTGACTTATAAGAGAGTGGAGCGCCCTCCGCTTCTGTTTGCTCCTTAGCATCAGCCTATCAAGAGACATTATCTTTCGAACAAGGTTCTTCGTCAGGTTGACTGTGAAATCCGGATTGAGGCGAATCAGATTTTCAAAGTCAAGAGATGAAATGACTAATGCAATAACATACTCATCCGCAATTAGTTCCGTGTCCGATTTCCAGGGCACACCTGTAAAAAATTCAACCCCGCCAAATATATCGCCGGGACCGCAGACATCTACAGCCATCCTTTCGTCATCCTCATTTTTTAGGACAACACCGGCTGATCCTGAAACCACATAAGCGACATGGTTGGCTGAAGTTTCTTTGTCAAGAATCAAAGCGCCCTGTTCAAACTCATGAATAATGTCTTTTTCATCAGCGAGACGCCTAAGCGGACCGGGAAGATGGTCTCTTATGTCTTTGGAAGAAATGTCTAACGCATAATTGGGCATAAGGCCACAGCCACGCAGCTAGCCAGGATTGTATGTTGTACAACCTCGCCTAGCCCTCAAATGAGATCTAGCTTCTACTTCCGGAGGCCTGAAAATCAAATTTGATTATGAAACAAAGCGCTCAGGAAAACAATTCTTAATAGTACCACAGAAATTGATAAAACATCTTATCATTATCTCCTGATATACGCCCTTGCCAGAACACTGTCGCCGATATTCTCAACTCGCGCTTCAACTTCATTCAAACCATTATCACGCACAAACTTACCGGCCTCATTCTTAAATTCAAGTCTAGCTTTACCGTTTTTGTCAATTCCAACTACAAGGACATCCCTCAAGTCATATCTCAACCCTACGCCCAGAGCCTTTAGTCCAGCTTCCTTGAGGCTCCATATACGCGTCAACTGCCTGGCATGATCACCAGAGGAATCCGCAAGTTCAAGTTCAGAATCATTAAAATAATCCTTTCCCCATGAAGAGTTCCTCTTCTCTACTTTCTCAATATCCGCGCCAACTCCTTGAAATGCTGAGGATAACGTCGCTGAAGCCATTGCCAGTCCATTTGAATGGGTCACAGTGACTTGGGCGAATTCTGACTTAGGGTCTTTAGAAGAATAAACGACAGGTTTACCCAAAGAGTTTGATCCTATTTGGAGCTTTAGGCCTTTCTTGGACCCGTTGCCGTTATTCGACATCAACCGGTCCAGGGCTCTCCCCAAAAGCATGCGGCCGGCTATCCACTCTTTGCGACGTTTCGGAGTAGCGTTTTTAAGAATAGCCTCAACGTCATCTAGCTGGAAGGACTTTCCCAAGTCCAGTTTCTGGTCTGATTTGACGCCAAGCTCATCGATGGGACAAATTTCTTCAAAAATCCGGTTTGGAAAGGAATTTGCCCTTTGTAACTCTACCATCTCAAAACCTTTCAAGAAAATCACAGGAGTCCCGTCGGCTTCGCTAAGAATTCCGTCAAACCGTATCTTAGTACGACCCTCTGTCCCAGTTTTTGAAATCATATTGGTCGGAATTACAACTCCGTGAGTCGGGGCGCCATTTGGCTTCAGAATCACAATCTTTTCTACTCCTACGGGTAGAGGTATTACTCCATAAGATTCCAGTCCGAATGCTGCTCCAGCCTGAAAAGCTGTTTCAATCGCCGCTGGAATAATATCGGGGAACATATCCGGCCTATGCTCAGTGTCCTTGAATCGGAAGCGGACTCCCTTACCTTTTCCTTCAACTGAAATATAATCAAGGAATCGAAAGGCAGGACCATGAAAAAATACCGAGTAAATCTCTTGTTCCGGAACAAAGATAGTCTGTTTCCAATTGTGATCCGGCACATCTATATGGGCGGATTCGCCTGAAGCGAGAAACAGTTCGTGATGGAATCTTGGCTCCCCGAAAGGTCGGCCTTCTTTATCCAAAAGACTGCTGGATATATGGGCCTTAAATTTGATCATAGGATCGGAAACTCGGGAAACATCAACTTCAGCCACAAACTTCTCGTTTTTGAATATCTTCAACGGCTGCATGAACCGTACATTTTGAATCACCATTTCGGACGTGGAAGGATCAAGAATTTCCGCAGCTTTTCTCATAATCTCTATGCCGCCCGCTCCAGGGAACACGGCTGCTCGATCGATTCGATGATCATTGAGCAGCGGGTGAGACGGGTCGAGTTCGATCTTCATCTTTAGATGTTCGCCCGGGATCAAAGACTCGATAGTTGCTTTTTGCCCCGCCAGGAAAAAGATTTTCTCTGATTGTTCACCAAGGGTGACGAGTGCGTCTTCTTCAAAAGGTCCAAGCTTTCCCGCCACCAGGATTTCAGGTGATGACGACGATCTGGCTAGCTCCTGCATAAAGGCTGACACACCTTTTTCCGGAGGTATAAAGTCTATACCGGCGTCTTCAAGGCTTTGTTGAACGCTTCCTCTAGTAGCCATTCCTATTTCGGCCCAAGGGGCCCAGTCTATGACTGTCGAGCGGATATCGTATTCCCTGGCAAGCCATCGTAACAAATGGGCAAGGCCGTCATTAGCGGCAGAATAATCAATCTGCGCCATATTGCCAAATCGGCCTGCAACGCTTCCAAAGCCTACTATCCTCCTGGGAGGCAATTCGTGTCTGTCAAGAGCCGCCATAACATTTCTTGCTCCTTCGACCTTGACGTTGAAAACCAACTTTATTTGATCCATCGTTTTCGAGCGAAGGGCCCGACTTATATCGATACCAGCTCCATGAACAAACACATCCACACGACCACAAAGTCGTCCTATCTCGGCGATTACGTTATCCACAGCTTCCGAATCCACGATATCAACTCCCCTATAAATCACCTCGGATCCAAGACTTTTGAGTTTTTTGACATTTTGAAAAACTTCGACCTCATTTTTTAGCCTGAAAAACTCTTTTTCCACCAAGACCGGAGTTGGTGGCTTTCCTTCACGTTTGTAACGCTCTATTATCCTGATTTTTTCCTGGTTCCATTCGTCTGCCCCAAATGTAGACAAGGTCTCGGCTCGGCTAGACAATACAGTGCGCCCCAGTATGACAAAGGTAACAGGAACCTGCTCTGCAATCCCTGTTAAACAGGCCGCTGTTATGCCGCGAGCCCCACCGGTTGCCAGTATGACCTCGCCTTGATTGACTGAGCCGGATTCATGCTCAGTGGTCCGTGGAGGGGCGAATCTAATACACCGGAATTCAAGATTATCCGCCACCCCGGTTTCGAGAGGAAAATCTTCAATAAGACTTTGAATGGCCAGCTTAGGACCGTGTGTTTCCAGTATGCTCGGAGAAATGTCGAGACATCGGCACACGGTCTTGGGATACTCTCTGGAAAATGATTTGGCTGCCCCCGTTATTGCCCCGCTGATGTATCCTGTCTGTTGAGGATTTTCAAATCCCCATGCCCCGTCTTCGGAGACGATGTTTACCAAGAAGACCGGCCCGTCCTCAAAACTTGTCGCCAGGGCTCGAAACAGTTCGAAAGAAGGGTACAGAGCGGTCTGCATGTTAAATGCAGTTGTGACATTAATGACCCCGACGCGTTTGTTTTGTCGAGACGGAATTTCAATAGGCCCGTCCAACCGCGTCACAATTATAGACTGTACTAGTTTCTTTATCTCTGATAAAAACAAATCATCTGCGCCGAAAATAACTATTTCATCCACATCCGGAAACGCCGATGTTACTCGAGTATCAATCTTAACTAGTCTGGCTTCGTAAGTTTGGATATTTCCGGAAACCATTGCGAGCGGAACTGACTCGGTCATCTCTTGTACTACTGGTACAGCGACTATCGGAGTTTTCTTCTCGAGCACAAAACCAATTATGCGCTCAATCGTGGGGAATTCCGCTATTTTTAGGCCCTCTATCCTGGGGATATTAAATTTATCCCGCACGTCAGAAATAAATTCAGCCTGCTTGACGGTATCGATGCCGAGGTCGGCCTCCAGATCGAGTCCAGTGTCCAGCATATCAGGTGGGTAGCCTGTCTTGGCTGAAAGCAACTCAAGTATTTTTGTTCGAACTTCAAGTTCGTCCGTTAAAGCTTTTTCCGCAGGAACAGATATCTGTCTTTGGTTCACATCTTCTGCCGGTTGGAGCGATGTTGCGGTGTGTTCGGCTACGAAACCAATTATGTGCTCAATCGTGGGGAATTCCGCTATTTTTAGGCCCTCTATCCTGGGGATATTAAATTTATCCCGCACATCAGAAATAAATTCAGCCTGCTTGACGGTATCGATGCCGAGGTCGGCCTCCAGATCAAGGCCAGTGTCGAGCATATCGGGTGGGTAGCCTGTTTTTGCGGACAGCAGCGACAGTATGATCTGCTTGATTTGCTCCATTCCTGTCTCAGAACCGGAACCTGGGAGCTTTTTTTCGACCTGAACTTTGCTCGAAACCGCTACCTTTTCAGGAGAGCCCTCCACTTTAGGTTTTTCCGCTATAACACGTTCTGAAACCTTTAGAGTTCTGTTTTCAATTGAAACTACGGGATCCTCGTACCCGGAGATTTGTTTTAGCCACACTCTATTGGCCCCGTAATCAGTGACACGATTTTCTTCATGGGAAGCTACTTTGTAGAGAGACATCACTATCTGTGAGCCAAAACCGGCGGCTAAACGTAAAGCATATCGAGCGTCACAAGGGCCACCAGAGCTAAGGTTCATGTCCTGAAATTCAGGATCGGGGACCTTGAGGTTGGGGATTGGCGGCAACGTGCGTTTTTGGAGGCATCTCAATGCGACTACGTCTTCTACACCGACACCCATGGTGTGACCCGTAAATCCTTTTGTATTAGCTATTGGAATGATGGTGGCCGCCGACCCGAAAGTTGAACGCAAAGCCTTTATTTCAGCGGAAGAACTCCCACCACGTTTAGGAGAATATGTTTCGTGTGACATGAAGAACATTTTCTTCGCAAGTTCACTGCGCAAAACTCCGGACTGCTCTTCCCATTTTGAAATCATCTTCTCCATTACGGTAGAAATATGATCGACATCAAGGCGTGTACCGTGGAAGCCACTGTTTGCGATTACTCCTGCTTCAATGGAGGCGATTGGGTCCATGCCTCTATTCTTGACCAGGTCCTCACTCTCCAGGACGATCGCTGCCGCGGCCGACCCCAGTATCAGACCATGTCTGCGGTCGTCAAAGGGTAACGCCGCTTCATTTACATTCGCGTTAGTGGTTGCCGCCCCCATTGCCAGAAACCCGGAACCGATCCACGGGAAAAGCTGCCTGCCTGCGACGTCGTCAGCCGCCACCACAAGCACTCTCTTGGCCTGCCCGGTTCTTATCCAGTCTCTACCGAGAAGAATCGCCTGGGTTGTTCCTGCGCACGCTGCGTCAACATGAGTATTGGGCCCCTGGGCCTTAATGAGCTGCGCCAACTGGCCGTGTCCCATGCTCATTACTCTCAGCAGGAAATTCCGATTAAATGTGTACAACTCTCCGGAACCTGATCCAGTCAACCGGTCAAATTCTTGGGTGAACCATCTGGTAATGGATTCTTTTTCGTCATCGTCTTTTATCCGTTGGACAATTCCAGTGTAGAAATCTATGAGTCTCTTTTTGGCCCCGGCGCCGAAACGAGCGCTTGCTTCTCTGGTAACTTCATCGACCAGTGATGCCATGCCCGGGAAGGCCGAGGCAAAAATTATCCCTGTTTCTGCCCTTAAAGCCTGTGGCAACGCCCATGCCTCAGGTAATTCAATACCGGCGCTGGTTGTTCTGGTTTGTTGGACCAATGGAATCCCTGCTTCCCTGAGAGCTTCCAACCCGGTAGCAACGGCCATCCTGGTCGTAACATCCATTGCTTCAATGAGACGTCTTTCCAGCCCAAATCCCTCAACTAGAGAATCGTCGTTTTCAAAAAAACCTGCTAGCTTTATGACTTCGGATACGTCGTGAACGATCTGTAATTCAGCTTCCCCGGACGGGCCTTTGAAAAGCCTTTCCACGTTCTTTTCGAGCATTTCCCTACGACTGTTTTCCGGAACCTTCTTGATGAAATTTTTCCCAAGGATAAGGTCATCCAGATTTTCCTTGTCAAAAGGAAATCGAACGTCGCTCGGTAGACCTGCCGCCATGCCTGAAATGACGACCGGTTTGAAATTAATTTCCTCAGTTTTCACCATTGTAACCGTTTTTTGGAGAGGCAAAATGTTATCTACATAAGTGTTGAAGCTCGATTTTATAAGGCTCCTGATGGGGTTTCCCTGAAGCTCTACAAACTTTGTGAATTCGGGTTTGGATGCAATATCCTCCAATTCGGCGTCGAGAAGCGCATCCAATGGAGAAGTCGCTTTCTCAGTGACAGTAACCGTAACATCCTGTGGATGGCCCTGTTCGATACCGGTAGGTACAACGGCCAGATTCGTTCGCTGTCGCAATCGCTCCGTATGTGGAGTTTGATGGGGAATCTCCGCAGCGTGAATATTCAACTCAAAGCCTTCTACAATTAAGGCTGCGAGCGATTCTAACAATTGCAGAACTCCACCCTTCTTGGGATGATTGGTGGGTAACGCGATTACTTCCTTGGACAAGGTGTCGATCGTAAGATTTGTCATTACACGCTTTGGGCCGCATTCCACAAAGACGCGGATCCCATCCCCATGCAATCTTCTGAGAGTTTTGACCCATTCGACCGGCGCCGCAAACTGCTTGCCCAGGAGGTCTCTAATGCGTGCAGGAGCGCCCGGTCCGACCGGATAGTAATCACCAGTGACATTCGAGATTATGGCTATCGCCGGCGATGATACCGAGAGCTTTTCGAGTGTTTTCATAAACGGTTCCCTGGCGGGGGCGACAACACCTGAATGAAAAGCGGCGGAAACAGGAATGAGCATACCCTCCAAGCCTCTCTCTCGGAAAAGCTCTCCAGCTCTCTTAACAGCGGCAGTTTCACCGGAAATGACAGTTTGTTTTGGGGAGTTCTTGTTGGCCGCCACTACATATCCATCCACCTGAGCGATAACTTCTTCGACTAATCTGGCGTCCGCAGGAATGCTCATCATTAAACCAGGGTCAGCTATGCTAACTCTCGCCATCTCCCGGCCACGAACGGCCACTGCTTCCAATGCGTCTGGAAAAGTGAAAACACCCGATGCGACACATGCGGCGTACTCCCCTAATGAATGTCCCGCGCACGCCACAGGGTACAACCCCATTTGCTTCAACAGCCGGAAGATGGCTGTGTCCGCCGTCAATATCATAGGCTGTAAATTCTGGGTGTCCTTCAGGACGTCATTTGCGCCAGGTTCCGCAAGTTCAGCAGGATCTGGAAACACGAGGGAACTTATCTTCTTGAGCCCAAGCCCCTTCATTATGTTATCAGCTTCATTAAAGGTTTCCGCTACAACAGGAAACCTGTCGCACAAGTCCCTCAGCATGTATGGGTACTGGGACCCTTGACCTGGGAAAAGGAACGCGGCGCCGGTCAAACTCTTTGAGGGTTTACCCTCTGAAAAATGGACCCCTCTTGCAGTCAGGAAGCCTCTCTTTGCCGGGTCTTGTAAAGCTTCAAGTATTGACACAAGTTTTTTTGAGGTAGTTTCAATATCCGCTGAGGCGAAACCGAATCTCAACTGGAAACTCCGGCATTCGTTTCGATGCGACGAGGCTAGTGTCTTGTAAGTTGATGGATTGATTGTTTCGAGAACCGTCTCAATTTTTCGAACTAGTTCTTCTGTGTTATTACCTCCGATAGCCCAAATCTCGCCACTGACATTCAAGTTGTCAGGCTTGGGCCAGTTGGGTTTGGCAAATTCTACGGAAGGAAGTGTCGCCGGTCTGTTGGACGATACAAGTTGTAATCCCGGTGAGTATTCCTGAAGAACAACATGGAAGTTTGTGCCCCCAAATCCGAAAGCGCTTACCCCAGCTCGTCTCGGAACCCCCTTGGTAGACTTCCACGGGCGCGATGATGTAACCAGGGAAAGAGGTGACGATTCCCAGTCTATGCACGGGTTAGGATTAGTAACGTTTATGGTTGGCGGCAGTGATCGATGATAAAGGCTGAGAATTGCCTTAATCATGCCTGCTGAACCGGCTGCCGCCTTCAAGTGTCCAAGCTGCGATTTTACGGATCCGATTCCTACTGAGCCCGACGGAGATCCGGCATTCCTAAAGAATTTGTCAAGAATCATAAGTTCGGTTTTGTCGCCAACGGCGGTAGAGGTTCCGTGAGCCTCAATGAGTCCGATTGTGACTGGATCCACACCTGAATTTTCCAGACAAGCTCGGATTGCCCGTTCCTGGCCCGCAGAGTTCGGCGCTGTTATGCCCTTGCCTCGTCCATCGGAAGACGACCCCACATCAAGAATTAGCGCGTAAATTCTATCTCCACTGGACAATGCGTCGGAAAGTCGTTTCAGAATCATGACACCAGCGCCCTCGCCCATGACAAAGCCGTTAGCCGCAGCGTCAAAGGGCCTGCTTCCATCCGGCGAAAGGGCGCCGACTTTGCAAAATTTCACGAATATTGATGGTTGCATCGAGGTGTCAACACCCCCGGCAATAGCGCAATCCATTACTCTTGATCGTAGACTTGAGACAGCGTTCATTATTGCCGCCATAGATGATGCGCATGCAGCGTCTACCGTGAAGTTAGGGCCTTCGAGGTTAAACACATTGGCAATTCTGCCGGAAATCACATTAGCCAATTCACCGGGCAAGGAGTCCTCAGTAATTTCTGGAAGTCCGGCAAGGAAACGGCCTCGGAAATCGTCGAGAATTTTCTCGCTAATCGATGAATCAACATTTGCCGCGTCCATCGCTTCACGCATCCGCAGCAGAGTTCTAGGTAATCCTACCCTTTCTGCGTACAAATCAGTGATTTCTCCCCCCATGCTATTTCCGATAACAGTTCCTACCCGCTGTCCCTTGAGAGCTTCAGGAGAAAGCCCTGCATCTGTCAACGCGTCAGCCACGCAAGCGACGGCCATTTTCTGAGTCCGGTCCATTTTTTGTGCTACTGTCGGAGGAATCCGGTATTTGAGAGGATCAAAGTTGAAATCAGAAATAAATCCACCTATCTTTGAATAGGTTTTGTCCGGAACCCGCGGGTCCGAATCGTAGTAAAGATCTACCGAGCCCCACCTTTCATCAGGTGTTGGGCCTATGCCACTCTTTTTTTCAACTATCTGACGCCAAAACTTTTCCGGTGAATCGGATCCCGGAAGACGCAACCCGATTCCAATTACTGCTATTGGCTCATTGTCAGAATTCAGTTCCACTATTTGCCTTTGTTCGGAATTCTCGCCGAGTTCATTAGAATTCATAGCGTTAACTCCTGTTTGAATGGCTTCAACTTGTTTGAAAGGACTCAATTGCGTTGATGGCCCGGTGTGAGCTGGTTCAACAAATTCGAGCTTGCTAGCTGGTTTTCTATAGATTTCTTGTCCTTTGAAAATGAGGTTTTCATGGACCTGAGCAATGGTAGTCGGTTCGTTTAACAGGCAGGCTACCTGTCCCATCAGGTATAGGCCTCTTTCTACTTGCTCGTGAGGGCTTAACTCATAAAATTGGGGGCAATCGGATTGTGAAGTCGCAGGATCAATGGCGCATCCCTTTGAAGCTAGACGAAGACCGCCGAGGTTATCCTGTTCGTAAAGTTCCTTACGGTCCCGCAGCGGCATCCCGGCCCGGAGACGTTCAAGCTCTCGTTCAACAAGCTCATTGGCCATCCGCGAACACGCGACTCTTGTCATAGTGTTTACTGTCCGGCCTACTACTACGGTGTCACGAGATTCGAGAGTCAACCTCCGGTAGGAATCAGTAATGGCCTTGGCATTGACTGCTTCCGCTGTCGTAAGGTAAGCCGTTCCAAGCTGAAGTCCAACCTTGAGTCCCTTTTGGGTAAGATGATCTGTCATGCCCGCTATAAATGCAGACCCCTGAGGTGAACCAATTCCACCGGCAAGCAAAACACTTACCTCATTCAAATCCAGGCCATTTTTATGAGCTTCTTCCAATTGGTTCAGATTTGCGTTCCACAAGTTGAGACTGGAAAGGTTTCCGATGTGCCCGCCGGACTCGCCGCCCTCAAAGACGAATCGTCTGAGCCCTGCCTTCAACGCCTCCGATAGGATTCCGGGTGAGGGACAATGCAGGTAGCATCGAGCGCCAAGACCTTCAATGGTTAAGGCGAGTTCTGGACCGCCGGCAGCTAGGATCGCAAATTTGGGGGGATTGGAGCGCATTATTTCCAGATGGGCTTCATACCGGCTACGATTGATCTCGAGTCCTATCAAGCCTACTCCAAATGTTGATCCGTTTTTTTCGCGTGCCTGCTCAAGGGTCTGCTGAGCTATCGGTCCTGGCATATTGCCCAAAGCCAGGAATGGCAATCCACCCCCGTCATTAACCGCTTTCAGAAAATCAGAGTTGTCACTTACATGAGCCATCGGACCCTGCACAACGGGGAACCTGACCCCGTGCTCAACGCTCAGTGGCGATCCCTCTTTAAATGGCCAAGCGCCGGAGCACAGTTTCATAGCGCTATCAAATGCGGCGATAACTTCAGAAACCGAGTGACATTTTTGAAGCAATATCTTGTTGATTATCAGGTCTTCGGAAAACGGGAAGATTGAATCATCGCTGTCTGGTTTAGCCGTAGGGTAGCCAATCTGTGAAAAAATGAGTTTCTGGTATTGCGTAGATTCATCTACAGCAAGAGACTCTTCTGTTTTCTTGAGTTCACGGATTTTCTTTGTGCCTATTCGAGAGTAGGATCGGAAGTGATGTCCTGAGATTTCATTCAATATTGTGGAACCCGGTAAGTTGAGTGAGCTTAAAAACATTTTCAGTTCGGAATCTATAGCCGATTCATCTGTTAACAACAGATGATAATCTAGAACTATTCCGGAAGCCCCTGCTCCAATAACTCCGGCGGAAGTGTAAGGGCCGACCCCTCCCTGTTGGAACACGGGAAGTTTTGTTATCTGAATTATTTGCTGGAGTAACACAAAACCGTGAGTTGGGCTTACCCAACCAGGCCCTTCAGAACCTCGAACAATGAGGCCGGCAGCTCCCATTCTTTGGGCATTCGCAACGTCCGAGACGCTTCCCACTTCCACGAAAACCGGAATTGACAGTTTTGAAAAAAAACCGTCCTCAAACGAGACAAGGCGATGATTGTCTTCCAGCGGAATAATCGCCAATTTTATTCGTTTATTGGAACCCTCGAGCAAAGGATCATCGACATGGACCCTTATCCCATAAGGTGTTGAGTCATCGGGCTCAAAACTAGCGGGACCCACTGTTACGTGGTCTATTACTCCGATCCCACCTGCCTGATTAACCTTGGCAATTAACGAAAAGTCCTTGTTGAAATACGGATTGACAAAAATTATGGGCGTAACGATATTAAGTTCGGAAATCGTTTTCATGAGATCACCTTAAGCGGATTTGTGTTGAAAGCTTGGCTGGGAGGAATAGCGAAGCCATAAAACAGCACTTCCCTTACAGTATCGACTTCATCGAGGAGAGACCCCTCCGCCCCTTCTCGCAGCCACTTTTGAATGACTCCATTTAGAAAGCCGATTATTCCATAGAACACGGTAAAGTAATTCATCTGCTTTAGGCGACCAGAGCGTGAAGCTTTCCAGCATCGACGTTTGAGACCAGGCAGGGCCAGGATCAGTTCCTGGATAAACTTTTCAGAGAACTCTCTACCGAAATCCTTGTGTTCCTGAATTATTACTTTAAAAAAAGCAGAATTCTGTTCAAAGAAGGTGAGATATATTTTGATTACACTTTCAATTATGGTAAGCACATCATCCTGAACACTCAGGTCTTTTCGAGCCAATTCGACAAATTCGGACATTGTGTCCTCTTTGAGGGCCGTGAAAATGCTCTCTTTGGTCTTGAAGTAACGGTAAACTGTCCCCTTCGCTATATCGGCCCGATCAGCTATGGAATCAATTGTAGAAGTGTGGAAGCCTTTGTCGGAAAACTCTGTCAGCGCTGCCTGCAGTATTCTGTGTCTGACATCTTTCTGCTTTTTCCTTTTGGATGTCTCACCTTCAACCGACCGCCTCAGGCTCTGGAAAAGCAGGTCTTCAAGAATAAGTTCCCGGGGGACCCCATTAGCTTCGGCGGAATCGATCGCGCTTCTGTAGAACTCGCGTATGAGAGTGTCGGAATAAATCGGTGACGCCATGAGAGCCTTGGCTGCCATATCCACTATTGAGCGGGTCGCGTCAGACCTGACAGCGTCATCGTTGGGCAGCTTGCGGAGTTCATTTTTCAAAATTTTAATCAGCTCAGGGATGGCGAAAGTATCGCGATGGGCCCTAGTATTGTTGACTACGCTGTTGATTGCTGTTTCAAGAGAAATGTCCATGACTATCTCCAATCATGAGAATCGAATGGTATAACCCTAAAATGTAATGACTGACCAGTGCGTCATGTTTTGCTTGTAACGAACAAGACGGGACTTTGTCAAGTCCTGATATGTAACTAGCTGGTAATTAACAGTAAAAGATTTGGCTCAAATTCTAGAGTGCGACATTTTCTATCGGCACGGCTGGCACGTAGCCCCGGTTTCGTCCGTTGAAGCCGGGGCTACACTGGTGGGCGTAGGCACTGCGGTGAACATGGATGAAGAGATTATCCGGCTATCGGATGTGGACCATTTTCTTGACCTTGAGATCAAAATGACAAGTATTGTCATTAGCGGGAATAGGTCTTCAAAGATTGTTGATGGATGGTTTTTAACGCCTCGAGGTTACAAGTTTTAAGTTTTCAGATTAATCCGAAATGTGGGTAGAGTTTCAGACGATTTGAGCCACTTGCAAAAGTGTTTTTTGGGTGTTTAAGCATGTGTAATAAATGAGCTTCACGGGCAGGCCCGTGGTATAGTGTTTTTGCAAAAAAGACGCTTTTTCACGGGAGGC